>CAXUFU010000028.1:9080-12677 GCA_964250275.1 uncultured Chthoniobacterales bacterium
TCCGCCCGGCGCTAGCAACCCGCGCGGCGGCTGGGGGGCGTCGTCATTGCCCCTTGAGGACATCGAACTTGGCGTCGTCCTTAGCGATGTCCGAGAGTGCGTCATTGGAGCCGCTGGAAGCGATCACCCTACCGTCCGCGACGACTCGCACCATCCAGCCCTCAAAGGCTTGGCCCGTCTCTTTCTTACCGCTCCCGCTCGGGTGGAGCTTTCCGCGTTTGCTCATCAATGCGCTGCTTTTTTTCTTGAGCTTGGAGACGACGTCTTTCGACTGCGCCGCAAAGGTCTGTTTCGCTCCCGGAGCGAGGTTGACGCTTTGTCCGCCATCATCAAAGATCGTTTCCTGTTCGCTGCGAGGCTTGGCCGTGTCCACCTTGGCGGGGACCGCGACGAAATACCATTGCACCTGCGCGGCGTCCGGCAGCGAACCGAAGTTGCGCACGGTGATCTCGATGGTCTTGTCTTCCTTCGTGGTTTGCGTTTGAGTCGCGTGGATGACCTCTTCCGAACGGCCGTCAGAACCAACCAGCAGACCGGAATGGGTACTCTCGCTCGTGCCCAGTGACCGGTCGCTGCTGGCTGGCTCTACCTCGACGCTTAGACTGTGCGGCTGCGTTTGCGCGAACGCTGGAACCACCCAGCCCAGCATCACGCACAGGACAACACATCGAGGCAATTTCATGTCGAGGGGAGAGTGAAGCGCTCGGGGAACGATCATGCCAAGGTTTGGCGAAGATTGTCAAGCATCCGGCGCAGACCGTCAGGGCACGGCGGACCGCAGGTGGAGCTTGCCCGTCGACTGAGATGGCGGGCGAATCAGTGTTCCGCCGCGCGGACCTTGCTCGGGCTGGCCTCGGCGGCGGCTTGCCGGTTGGCAGCGTCGTTACGCTCGGCCATGCCGGGGATCGGGCCGTAGCCGGCAAAATCAGGCGAATGGTCCGGGGCGGCCGCGGTGTTGGCGTCGGCGGAGTCGGCGCTGCGGGCGGCGGGCATTTTGAAGTCGAAAACGCTCACCCCATTGCGCCGTTGCCCATCGTAGGGTCGCCCATCGCTGGCGCCCAGCATGAGGGGCTTGCCGTCCTTTTTGCGCCGGCCCAGGTAAAGCATGGTGTGGGTGACGGGTGGATCGCGCTCGATGTTGTACGTGCCGGTCCAGAAGAGCAGGTCGCCCGGCCGCATCTCCTTGAGCTCGAACGAATCCTCTTTCTTGCTCAAGACCGCGTAAAAGCGGGATTGCCGCCGGACCCACGCGTATTGCTCGCTGGCCGAGCGCGGGACATCGTTGAAGCCGGCCGCCTGCAGGAGATAGTAGATGGTGCCGGAACAATCCATGCCACCCTTCGCCGGGTCGGCCGAACCGTAGGTGTAGGTCAAGTTGCGGCGGGTGAGATCCAGCGCCGCGCTCAAAAGATTGCGCACCGGTGCCGGTTGGGCGTCGAAATCGCGCAGCTCACTGGCGTCGATCGTCGACGTGGCGGCCGGCGCCGGCGCGGGACCGGCGCTCGGAGAACCGCCGGCCTTCGCCGCAGCCGCCGTTTTGGCAGCGCCCTCGCCCGGGGCTGCTTTGCCGTCGCTTTCGCCGTCGCCGGTCTTTGCCGGTTTGTCGCCGGCCTTCGCCTGTTCGTCATCGGCCCAATGGGATCCGCCCTCGGACTGGCCGGCCGGGGACGCGGCGGGAAGTGGTTGCTCTTCTTCGCCGCCGTCCGCGGCGTGCTGGGCCGCATGATGCTTGGAGCGGCCCGACGCGGGGCTGGGCGACGGCTTCGCGTCGCTGTCATCGGCCACTGCGGCGGAACGGTGCTTTTTCTTGTGCGGCGCCGGCGTCGGCGAGGGATCGGCCTGGCCGTTGAGAACGGGCAGCAGACACGCCAGCGCCAAGATGACGAACGATCGAAAGGAAACGGAGCCTGTCTTCATGGCGACGGGCGATGATGGGCGGATGTCGCGGGCGAGACAACTTCATTTGCGCTCCGGCGCGCTTCCATTTGCATCGCCCCGGCCGCATGTTCATGGTGTCAGCGCCAAACTTCTGCCATGCACTTTCAACGCTGCTTTTTTGCCGCTCTTCTCTATCTCTGCCTCGCGTTGCCAGCTTCCGCGCAAGAGCCAGCGGTCGGTACGGACAAACAGCAGATCGCAGCGATCCTCGACACGCAGGCCCAGGCCTGGAATCGCGGCGACCTCGATGCCTTCATGGAAGGCTATGCCAAGCTCCCGACGCTGCGCTTTGCTTCCGGTGGCACGGTGACCTACGGCTGGCAGGAAACGCTCGATAACTACAAGCGGCGTTATCCCGATCGCGCGGCGATGGGAGAGCTCACGTTCTCCGATCTCGACATCACGGTTCTCTCGCCGGACAGCGCGCTGGTCTTCGGGCGTTGGCGGCTCAAGACGGCCAAGGGCGAACCGCACGGCTTGTTCACGCTGCTCTTTCGCAAGACCGGGGCGGGCTGGCGGATCGTGGCCGATCATACGTCAGCCGCTGCGTAGGGCGGCTTTGCATGGACAGCGGGCACGATTGCCGGCTCCCGAGGGCGGAGGGCGTCCGGCCCGGCACGTCCGGGACCGGGATGGCTGCCAACCCAAACGAAGGTCGTGGGCGAGATGGGCGAGATGCGCGGGATGGCAAGCGTGAGGCCGGCAAACTCAGGCTAGCCATGTTTTGCTGTCTGGCGCTTTGCTTGAGCCTGTTTGTCCTGCGCACCTACCAGAGAGTTTATCGCCCGGCGCTCGGTTGGACGGAGTTGATCTCGTTCGGAGCGGGATTCACGGATAACACCCTGCCGGCGCTCCGGCAGGTGCCGCACTACATCGATCCCGATCCCGCCAGGCGCTCGGGTTATGACGGTCAGTTTTACGCTCAGTTGGCGCTCGATCCCTCGTTGCGCGGGCGCGCTTTCGATCAGGCGCTGGACAGCCCGGCTTATCGGGCGCGGCGGATCGGTTTGCCGTTCCTTTCGTTTTGTCTGGGCCTGGGGAAGCCGCCGTGGGTCCTCCAGGTTTACGCGCTGGCAAACCTGCTCTTCTGGTTCCTTTTACTAATGGTCCTTGCGATCCTCCTACGCCCCTGGAGTGGGCAGCAACTGCTCTGCCTCGCCGCCTGTTTGTTGAGCTACGGAGTCATTGAGAGCCTGGCGCGTGCGCTGATCGATCTCCCCGCTACCGCGCTGATTTTTGCCGGCGCGGTGATTGGCTCCTGGGGCGGCTACGCCGTATTTGCGGCTGCGGCCCTGACCCGCGAAACCAGCTTGCTGGCGGCGTTTGGATTTCTCGAGGTGCGGCGTCCTTGGACCTGGGCCGCCGGGAAACGCCAGGTTGGTTTGTTGGCGCTGGCGCTGGTTCCTCTCGCCGGCTGGGCAATTTACGTCGGCTGCCGTTTCGACGGCCTGCACAGCGCCACCGGCCAACAGAACTTCGGCTGGCCGCTGCGGGCGATGCTCTCGCAACTGACGGAGAGTATCCAAGTGTGCGTCCACCTCGGGGTCCCTGGTCCTGCTTGGAAATGCAAATGGCTCTACAAGAGTCCGCGGAACCATGAATGGCTGACCATCGCGTCGATCTCTGCGCAAGGCGCGTTCCTTGTCCTGCGGCGGGATG
>CAXUFU010000028.1:12687-13009 GCA_964250275.1 uncultured Chthoniobacterales bacterium
TCTGGCTATCGGTTGTTTGCTTTGTGGGGTTGGGGGGGGGCTGGGGGCGGGCGGTCTGGGCACAGACTGCCGCGGCCGCTCGGGTGCTGTTGCCGATGACGATCTGTTTTTACCTGCTGTTGGCGCGCGAGATCGCCGTGTGGTTCTGGCCTTTTTTCATCCTTGGCAGCTTGTCCATTCCGTTCGGGGTGCATGAGATCTGGATGCTCTCTTGAGGTCCGAACGTTTGGACGGGTACGCTCCGTCGTGCCCCTGTTTGTCCGTCCGGGAGGGGTGTCCCGTGGGCAGACAGTCAGGGGCGCGACGGAGCGGGGCCGGGCCA
>CAXUFU010000029.1:0-1087 GCA_964250275.1 uncultured Chthoniobacterales bacterium
GTACGTTAGTGGACCGGTCGATCAAGGACTGACGTGCGCCAACTGGTAACCAGCGGGAGGCTGGCCCAAGTCCGCCGCCGGTTGCTCCTTGATTTTATTAACAGTTCCCGGCTTGGCACCGGCGGGATCGAGGAACTTATAGGCGAGCAACTTCACGCGGTCGTTCACCAGGAACCAGAGCAACGCGTAGGCCC
This sequence comes from uncultured Chthoniobacterales bacterium, assembly GCA_964250275.1. GTDB lineage: Bacteria > Verrucomicrobiota > Verrucomicrobiia > Chthoniobacterales > SZAS-18 > CAXUFU01. The sequence goes on from CAXUFU010000029.1 coordinate 195, forward strand.
AGACAAAGCCGGCCCAACCCCAACCCAGGGGCGTCATGAATACCCCGTAAACAGCGATCAAAGTTGCCAGGGCTTGCGTGCCGACCACCGCGATCCAGAGGATCTTGGCCGGCTTGATCGACCAGAAGGGGCCACGCGTGCGGGTCAGGAAGATCGTCAGGTGGCCCGCGACCGAGAGCTTGAGGTACATCATCGTCTGGGCGTGGGCGTGATCGAGATGGAAGACGCGCACGGCCAGGTAGAACAACCCGAAGGCTGCCACCACGCCGATCACCCCTAGCACCGTGGAGATGCCCAGCACCAGCTTCATGTTCCAGGCCTCGGGCCGGTTCCGATAGAGCACGTTGTCGTACGCGATCGAGAGGATGGCGCCGTCATTGAGCAGGGTGATCATGACAATCATGATCGCTGTCACCGGATAGGAGTTAAAGATAAGGATGCACAGGGTCATGAAGAACAGCACCCGCAGGGTCTCCGCGATGCGGTAGATCGCGTAGCTGTTCATCCGCTGAAAGATGCGGCGGCTCTCCTTGATGGCATCGATGATGACCGACAAGCCCGGCGTCAGCAGTACAATGGCCGCGGCTGCCCGCGCGGCGTCGGTCGCGCCGGAGACGGCGATGCCGCAGTCGGCCTTCTTGAGCGCCGGGGCATCGTTGACGCCATCGCCGGTCATGCCGACGATGTGCCCGCGTTTTTGCAGGACATCGATGATATGGAACTTGTGCTCGGGAAAGACCTGAGCAAAACCGTCCGCTTGCTCGATCGACTCGGCGACCGCTGCCGTCTCTTCTTTCTCCGAGTCCCCGAGACTGGCCGCGTCGAGGATGTTCGCGCCCATGTCGAGTTTCTTGGCTGTCTCCTTGGCGATGGCCAGGGCGTCGCCCGTCACC
>CAXUFU010000029.1:1136-6297 GCA_964250275.1 uncultured Chthoniobacterales bacterium
GGTCGCCTTGGCATCTTCTCGCGGCGGATCGAACAGCGGCAGCACGCCCAGGAACTTCCACGGGCCGTCGCCTTCTGCCCGCGCCACGCCCAACGAACGGAATCCGCGGGCGGCGAAGTCGTTAATGGCCTGCTCAGCGGCGGGTGTGATGGCGCTGGCGTCGGCCGATAACTTGAGGATCACTTGCGGCGCGCCCTTGGTCACCTTGAACGTCGAGCCGTCCTGGTTCTTGACGGTGCCCTCGGTCCGTTTGTGCACCGGATCGAACGGCATGAAGTGTACCACGTCATAGGCTTTGAGCGCGTCCTGGTCCTTCAACCCGCCGAGCACGGCCAGGTCGATCGTGTCGTTATCGTCGGCCCGGGACGCCAGCGCGCCATTGAGAATCACCTGATCGGCGGCAATGCCGGCGGCCGTAAACGGAGTTCCGAGCGAGAGCTTGTTCTGGGTCAGCGTGCCGGTCTTATCGGCGCACAGCACGTCGACGCCCGCCAGCTCCTCGATGGCCACCAGCTTGCTGACGATCGCTTGCTTTTTGGCCACCCGGCGCGCGCCGATGGCCATCGTCACCGAGAGCACCGTGGGCATGGCGACCGGGATCGCCGCGACGGTGAGGATCAGGGCGAAAAGCAGGATCGGGTCTGCCGGCGGCTTGGCGTGGAGCAGCGGGTCGCCGCGGCAGATGGCCACGGTAACGATGATCGCCACCAGCACGAGCGCCAGAACGATCAGGTAGTTGCCGATCCTCAGCACCGCCTTTTGGAAGTGGCTGACGGTGTGCGCCTCCTCCACCAGTTGCGCCGTCCGGCCAAAGTAGGTGTGGGTGCCCGTGGCATAGACCAGCGCGCCGATCTCGCCGCGGCGAACGATGGAGCCGGAGAAAACGGGGTCGCCCGGTTGGCGCGAGGCGGGGAGGGACTCGCCGGTGAGCGCGGATTGGTCGACCGAGATCTCGTCGCCGTCCAGCAGCCGCGCATCGGCCGGCACGATGTCACCGAGCCGAAGCCGGATGGCGTCGCCCGGCACCAGTTCCTTGGCCGGCGGGTTGATCCATTTGCCATCGCGTTTGACGCGCGCCTTGATCGCCAGCCGGGCCTTGAGGGCGTCGATGGCGTTGCCCGCCTGCCGCTCCTCCCAAAAGCCAACGACGGCGTTCGCCACCAACAACAGCAGGATAATGAAAAAGTCCGGCCAATGCCGCACCACGCCGGAAAGAATCACCGCAATCTCGATCATCCACGGGATCGGCCCCCAAAAGTAGCTGAGGAATTTGAGGATGAGATTGGTCTTCTTTTCTTCGATCTCATTCGGCCCGTATTTAGTCAGCCGTTTCTGTGCTTCGGCTTGCGTGAGGCCATCGGGCGATGAATCCAGTCTTTTCTCCACTTCTGCCATGGGCAGGGTCTTGAGATCCTGCTTTGGGTCAGGTGTGGCGGGCGATTTCACGCTCGATTTCCCGGTCTTGGTCTCGCCCGAGGCCGGCTTTACCGCGGCTGGTTTTGGATCGTCAAGCGTGGCTTTCATAATAGTTACTTCTTTCGCTCTTCTAGCTCGCGGTATTGGGTCGTTCGAACCCACTCGCGGTGTATGCACCGCGCCGCGCGGCGCGATTACATTCGGCGCGGTGGAGCAGAGCCTGTTGTGCTGGGACGACGTTCGCCTGCTCGCCCGCCCAAATCTCCAGCGCGGGTTGCTGGATCGCGCGGGCAAACGAAAACGCCACCGCCCAAGGCAGCCGCAACCGATATCTCCCATTCATGGCGTTCAGCCTGGCGGAGGCCAGTTCGCCCGATTGGCCGCCCGAGAGGAAGGCGACTCCCGGCACCGCGGCGGGGACCATACGCAGGAGACAGTGCACCGTGGCATCGGCGACTTCATCCACCGACTCTTGCGTGGGACAGCCTAGCCCCGGTAGCACCATGTTCGGCTTGAGCAGCATTCCTTCGAGCATTACGCCCTGGGTATAAAGCTGGTCGAAAACCCTGTGCAGGGTTTCCTCCGTCACCTCCCGGCATCGGTCCAAAGTATGCGTACCATCCATGAGCACCTCCGGCTCAACGACCGGGACGATGTCGGCTTCCTGGCACAACGACGCGTAGCGAGCCAGGGCGTGGGCGTTGGCATCCAGGCAGCCCCAACTGGGCAGGCCCTCGCCCAGGGTGATGACCGCGCGCCATTTGGCGAAGCGCGCGCCCATCTGCGCATACTCGGCTAGACGGTCGCGCAGCCCGTCGAGACCTTCGGTGATCTTCTCACCAGGATGACCTGCCATCGCTTTCGCGCCGGCATCGACTTTGATGCCAGGAATGATGCCGGCATCCGTGAGAGCTTGGACAAACGGTGTGCCGTCGCGGGTCTGCTGACGGATGGTCTCGTCGTAGAGGATCGCGCCGCTGATGCACTCGCCGAAACCGGGAGTCGTTACGATCATCTCGCGGTAGGCGCGCCGGGCTTCTACTGTCTGCGGGATGCCTAGCTTGGCAAAGCGTTTGTCGCAGGTCGGATTACTTTCATCCATCGCCAGCAGACCTTTGTCGCTGGCTACCAGCATCCTGGCGGTAGCAATGAGTTTTTCTGCGTCCATGGTGATTGGTTCCTGGTCGTTGCGACCTATTAACACCGGCTATTTGCCGACAGCATTCGTCGGCTGGGGCTGGGCCAGGTAGACGCGCGGCCGCCAGGCGAGATCCAGGCTCAGCACGTAAGTCAGGATGGCCGCAAACGTGAGGACAACCCCTACCCAGAAGATCCAGCTATGGTGCACACGTTTCCACGCGGGAGCCGCTTTCGGCTCGGTCCCGTCGTGGTGTGGCCCGTGGTGCGGATGGTGGTGCGTGCCCATCCGTTCAATGCCTTCTCGAGCCTAGTTCCAAGGCCCGCGGCAGCGCGCCATCGTGTCCGTCCTTATCACCCCGGCTTGGCTCAGCCGTCCACTTCCAGTGGCGGATCTCCGGCATGTCCTCCCCATGCTTGTCGATGTAGAGTTTGTGCTCGACAAGCTTGTCCCTGACCATTTGTTTGAGGTAGACTCCTTTGGATCCCAGGTTCGGCACCCGGTCAACCACGTCCTGCACCAGGTGAAAGCGATCCAGGTCATTCTGCACGCGAATGTCGAAGGCGGTCGTGATCGTGCCTTCTTCCTTGTAGCCCCGGACGTGCAGGTTGCGGTTCGTCCGGCGGTACGTGAGCCGGTGGACCAGCCAGGGGTAACCGTGAAAGCCGAAGATGATGTGCTTGTCCTTGGTGAACAGCGAATCGTAATCGGCTTCGCTCAGTCCGTGCGGATGCTCGCTCGCCGACTGCAGCTTCATTAAATCGACGACGTTAACCACGCGGATTTTTAGCGCGGGCAAATGTTCGCGCAGGATGGAGACGGCCGCGAGGATTTCGAGGGTAGGAGTATCCCCGCAGCAGGCCATGACCACGTCGGGTTCGGCGTCCTGGTCGTTGCTGGCCCATTGCCAAATACCGATGCCTTGCGTGCAATGGACGATGGCTTCGTCCATCGTCAGCCATTGTGGCAAGGCGTGCTTGCCCGCGACCACGACATTGACGTAATGGCGGCTGCGCAAGCAGTGGTCGAACACCGAGAGCAGACAATTGGCGTCCGGCGGCAGGTAAGCGCGGACGACATCGGCCTTCTTGTTGATCACGTGGTCAAGGAAGCCAGGATCCTGATGCGTGAAGCCGTTGTGATCCTGCTGCCAAACGTGGGAGGCGAGCAGATAGTTCAACGAGGCGATCTTGCGGCGCCACGGTAGTTCCCGCGTCACCTTCAGCCATTTGGCGTGCTGACTGAACATCGAATCGACGATGCGAATGAAGGCCTCATAGCTATTGAACAAGCCGTGGCGGCCGGTGAGCAGATAACCTTCCAGCCAGCCTTCGCATTGGTGCTCGCTGAGCATGGAATCCAGCACGCGTCCCATGGGCGCGAGAAACTCATCGTTCTTGTCCTTCTTGGCGTCCCACTGGCGATTGGTTACTTCAAACACCGCGCCGAGCATGTTCGAGAGGGTTTCGTCGGGACCGAAGACGCGGAAATTGCGCTCGGCTTGGTTGAGCTTGGTCACGTCGCGCAGGAACTCGCCCAGCACGGAAGTATCCGAGGCATCGACCGCCCCGGGAGACGGCACGTCCACCGCGTGGTCGCAAAAGTCCGGCATGATCAAGTCGCGCAGCAAAAGTCCGCCGTTCGCATGCGGATTGGCGCCCATGCGCCGGTTGCCCTGCGGCGCGAGTTCGGCCAGCTCCGGCCGCAGGCGGCCGGCGGCATCAAATAACTCCTCGGCCTTGTAGCTCTTCATCCAGCTTTCCAGCAACGCCACGTGCTCGGGGTACTGGGCGTTGACCAGGATCGGAACCTGGTGCGCGCGAAAAGTTCCTTCGACCTGCAACCCATCAACGACCTTCGGTCCCGTCCAGCCTTTGGGCGAACGCAGGACGATCATCGGCCAGCGCGGCCGGGCGAAGTCCTGGTTGTCGCGCGCGTTGCTCTGGATCAGGCGGATTTCCTCAATGGCTTCGTCCACGATGCATGGCCGCCGGATCGTCGCCTTCCACGAAATAGGGTGACCAGCCGCAGCCCCGCAGGAATTGGTCGAGTTCTTCCGGCTCAATGCGCGACAGCACGGTCGGGTTGCTGATCTTGTAGCCGTTGAGATGCAGGATGGGCAGGACGGCGCCGTCCGAGATCGGGTTGAGCAGCTTGTTCGACTGCCAGGAAGTGGCCAGAGGACCCGTCTCCGCTTCGCCATCGCCGATGACGCAGGCGACGATCAGCCCGGGATTATCAAAGGCTGCCCCGAAGGCATGGCTGAGCGAGTAGCCCAGCTCGCCGCCTTCGTGGATGGAGCCCGGCGTCGTGGGGGCGACATGGCTGGAAATCCCACCAGGCCAGGAAAACTGCGTGAAAAGCTTTTTTAGCCCGGCTTCGTCCTGGGTGACATTGGGATAAACTTCACTCCAGGTGCCTTCGAGATAAACGTTGCCCACGATGGCCGGACCGCCGTGGCCCGGCCCCGCCACGTAGAACATGTCCAGGTCATATTTTTTGATCGCCCGGTTCAGGTGCACGTAGATAAAGTTCTGACCCGGAGTTGTCCCCCAATGTCCTACGACCAGCGGCTTGACGTGGGAGAGTTTCAACGGCTCCTTGAGC
>CAXUFU010000029.1:6315-12960 GCA_964250275.1 uncultured Chthoniobacterales bacterium
ATCTGGCCGACCGACAGATAGTTGGCGGCGCGCCAGTAGGCGTCCATTTTGTGGAGCAGCTCTGGCGTGAGGGTCTTGGCGACCGTGTGCATGGATTGCGACTCGTTCATAGGCTTGATCTTTCTTGACTTGCAGGCGTGGCTCCCTACACGACCGGCGAACGCTTCGCCGGTCGTACCATCCCCACGAGTACAAGCATCACCCGGACACTAGGGTCACCTCTATTAGGTGTAACCCTTATGTCCTCGAAGACGATTTAGCGGCCGATAGCGGGTACGTCCGCGATCGATGCGCCGTTGGTCGCGCCGGCGGATTGGCCGTTCTTTTGCCCATTGGCTTGCTCCTGACCAATTCCCATGGTGAGAGCGGTCATGCCGGCCAGCCCACCAAGCTGCATGGACTCGACGGCGGTGCTGGGCACGATGACGATCGTGGAGTTTTCTTTGAGCCCCTCGTAGAGCATGTTCATGGCGCGCAAATGAAAGGCCACGGGGTTGTGTTCGTACGTCTTGCCGGCCTCGGCGAACTTCTCCGCGATCTGCCGCTCGGCATCACCTAAAATCACCCGGGCCTGACGCTCACGCTCCGCTTGCGCCTGCATCGACATGGCATTCTCTAAGGTTGAAGGAATCAGGACATCTTTTACCTCGACCGAAATGACGTTGATGCCCCAGGGCTCCGTCCGCTCATCGATGATCCTCTGGAGCAAAACGCTAATATGATCGCGGCCTTCCAGCATCTCCGAAAGCATCGTCTTGCCGATCACGTCCCGCAGGGCGGTCTGGGAAGCCCAGCTAATCGCGCCTTGGTAATCTGCCACCGCGAGCGCCGCCTTTTGGGGATCCACGACCTTCCAGAACAGAACGGCATCTACATCCACCGGCACCGTGTCCTTGGTCAGCGTCTTCTCCGCTTTGAACCCGGTTGTAATGACGCGGGTATCGATCCAATAGGGGATCGTGTCCACCACGGGGATAATGAAAAAGAGGCCCGGCCCTTTCAGGGCATGAAACTTACCCATCCGCAGGATCACGGCCCGATTCCATTGATCGGCCACCTGGATGGCGGAGGATGCGATACTAGCCAGGACGAAGGCGCTCGCTCCGATGGCGATGGCCTCCGCGCCCGCGCCGACTCGAAACCGGACGTAGGCCAGTCCCGCGCCCAAGGCCAGAATCGCGAGGAAGACTAACATGGCAAAGGACCGGTTCTGTCGCATTTCTATTTCATTCATGCGGCGAGGATAGTCCGGGCGACATGCGCTTCGCTATGGGGTGAAACCCGCACGCGCGCAGTCGTCGCTCAAACGTTGGCGGTTTTTTTACGCATCTGCCCGGCCAGCGCGTTCGGCAGATTTTTCCTCCAGCACCTGCTGCAAGGTCGTCAGCAGCGTTTCCGATGAATACGGCTTGGCCAAGAAATGATGAACCCCCAGGCTGGCTGCTTTCGCGATTTGTTCATTCGCGGCCAGTCCGCTCGCGGCGATAATCGGCAGTGTCGGATTGATTCGCCGCAAAACCTGAATAATGGCGGCACCATCCATCACGGGCATCATAATATCCGTCAGCACGACAGCGATCGCGGCCGAGTGTTTGGCGTAAAGCGCGATTGCCTCCGCGCCGTCGTGTGCCACCAGGACACGATAACCGAAGGTCTCGAGCGTCCGTTGCGTGATCAGCCGGATCGCTTCTTCATCGTCGACCACCAGCACCATTTCATTGTGCCCGCGCGGCCTGGTAACGCTTTGCGACGGCAGGCTGACCGATGACACTTCTCTCAACGCGGGTAAGTAAATCTGGAACGTGGTGCCAATGCCTAATTCACTTTGGACGCGAATAAAGCCGCCGTGGCTCTTGATAATAGCGACCGAAGTGGAAAGGCCCAGGCCCGTGCCTTTGTCCATGGACTTGGTCGTGGTCAAATATTTTGACCAGATCCTTCGCCGCTATCCCCGTCCCGTTGTCCTGGACTTGCAAACAGATGTAATTGCCCGCGTGCGCCGGAGGATTCATGGCGGCGTAGTGTTCGTCGAGGATCAGGTTTTCAGCCGAGACGAAAATCTTCCCCCCGGCCGGCAGGGCATCGCGCGCGTTAACGCAAAAATTCAAGAGCACCTGATGCAGTTGCGTGGCGTCGCCGAGGATGGTCCATAACTCGGTAGGAACAGCCAAGCTCAGCCGGATGTTCTTGGGAAAGGTGTCTCGCACAATGTTGTCGATTTCATGCACGAGGTGTCCGACCTGCATTTCCCTGCGCTCACCTTCCACGCCACGGGCGAAAGTGAGAACTTGCCGGACCATGTTGGCGCCGCGGTGTGCGCTGGCACTGAGGATGTCCAGCAGATGCGCGCTGTCCGGGTCGGTGAATCTCTTGGCCAGAATGTCGAGCGACATAATGATCGGTGAAAGCGTGTTATTTAGGTCGTGCGCGATGCCGCCGGCCAGGGTGCCGATGCTTTCCATGCGTTGGGCGCGCAAGAAGTGGAGCTCGAGTTCTTTACGCTCCGTGAGGTCGATGAAAAAGCACACGCCTTCGTTCGGGTTGTCTTCAAACGCCGCGGCGCCGAGGAGAACGGACACGCGCGAGCCGTCCGCGCGGAACAACTCCTTCTCATAGGCCGCGGACACTCCGGTGGCGGCGATCTCCTTGAGCGCGTTGCGGTCCAGGTGGGCGTACTCCGGGGGTGTCATCTGGAGCCAATTCACGCGCCCGGCTTCGAAGTCGGCGCGGCTGTGGCCGACCATTCTCAAGAAGGCATCGTTGGCGACGGTGAGCTCTCCGCTGGCGTTCCAAAAGATAACGCCTTGGACGTTGGAACTGACCAACCGGCTGAAGCGGGCTTCGGTCCGTCGGCGCTCGGTAATATCGCGCACGGCAGCAACGAGATAATTCCGGGCAAGCTTCACCCGCTTGAGGCTCACCTCGACCGGAAAGTGCGAGCCATCTTTGCGCTTGTGCCGGGCTTCGAAGGTCATGGAGCCCTCGACGCGCAATACCTCCGCCGCCCTTTCCCACATCTCAGGCTCCAGCTCGTGGACAATATCCGGCACGGACAGTTCAAGAAACTCTTGCCGGGTGTAACCCAGCCGCGTACAGGCGCTCTCGTTGCAGTCAAGAAACCGGAGGGTTTGCGGGTCGAGCACCTCAAAGGCATCGCCGGCTTGATCAATCAAGGTCCGGAACAGGATGAGCGACTCCTGCGCCCGTTTCTGTTCGGTGATGAAGTGGGTAAAGATGATGATGCCGCCGATTTCACCGTCGGCATTGCGCCACGGACGCAATTCCCATTGCAGCCACTCGGGCGAGCCGTCGGCGCGCAGGAAAGCGTCTTCGTCGCACCGTTCGATGGCGCCCGCCAGCACCCGCTCGTTAACATCTTTCCAGCGTTGCGGGAAATTAGGGAACACGTCGTAGTGTCGCCGGCCGACCACGTCTTGGCCGGTGAGATGGTAATCTTGCATCCAGCGGGCACTGGTTTGGATATAGCGCATTTGCTTGTCCAAAATGGCGATGGCCGCCGGCGTGTGCTCGATGAAGTGGCGCAACAAGGCTTCACTCGCCGCCAGGTTTTCTTCGCCCAACTTACGTTCCGTGATGTCGATGTGCATGACGACCGCGCCCGTCAGCCCATCCTGCGGCACGCCGTTTACCATCAAGCGAAACCAGTATTTGGCGGTCGCGCCATGATACGGATACTCCAGCGAAAAAGTAGCGGCCTTGCCGTCGAGCACCGTGCGGATTCCGGCGGCCTCGACTTTGGCCTGATCCGAGTTAACTCCCCAGGCGCTCTCGCAAGCCGCGAGATAGTTGCTGCCGGCTCGAAAGCCGGCATCTTCCCGGCGATGGAGGAGGGCAAAATCCCGCCAGCCATCATTCACGGAAAGAATCACTCCCGCGTGATCGAGCAACGCCACGTGCGCCGGGAGGGCGTTGAGGATGGAGGATTGGGTTGCCGCCAGTTCCCGCTGCGCACTCTCGCTTTTGCGCAACCTCTCCTGGGCATCATGGAGCAGGAAGTACTGGCCGTCCGGGTGCAGCACGGCGTCTAATTCACCGCCTGCCAACTGTTGCAAGCGCCGTTGCGTATCGTGCAACTGGCGCACGAGAGCGGCAATCTCCTGCTGAGTATCCCTCACTTCGACGGCCGCGGCGGTCTCGATCATTGGGGTGAAGCGTCGGCCAGGCCCAGCGCCTGCAGCACGGAGTGGCGTCCGCTGAGGGTGCCCACAATTTTGCGCAGCGGCGCGGGTGCCAGCTTGAGCAGTAGCGGCGTCATCATCACGCCGTCGGTGAGAGCGCGGGCCTGATCCTGCAGCACATCGACGATTTCGATCTCATGGCGCTCCGGCAGGAACTCCCGGCAAATGGCGCGGAGGTTTGCCAGCGCGTGGACAGAGTTGGGGCCGTCTCCTGCGACGTAAAGCCGGAAGCGAAAAACAGCGGCAGGGTTCATTCTTCGTCTACCCCGCGCAGTTCGTCGAGATGGGTGCGCCCGCGAGCTTGGTCCTCGGTATCGTGCACCGTCAGGCGCGCCAGCACCTCCTTTTCGGCGCGCTTGGCCGCGAGGTCGATCTGCACGGCTTTGAGTTGGACTTCGAGCAAAGCTTCCTCGGCTTCGAGCGTCGCCTGTTTGAGCCGCTTGGCGATGTCCGACTCGCCGCGGGCCTCCCGCACCGAACGCTCCTTCTCCCAGCGCAATGTTCCCATCAGCACCTCGCCACCCGCGGTGTAAGCGTCCGCCAGCGTTACTCCCTCGCTGTTGAGGACCAGCTCGCGCACCTGATTGGAATGCCCCGTGCCGCGTGACTTGATGATGGACAGCCCGCGGTTTCGCTCGCCAGCGTGGACGAGGTAATTCAGGTGGATCCACGTGTCGACGATGGTCGAGATCTGGATGGGGGTTCGTTCCTCTTGATCGCCGACGGAGTAGAGCAGGCTGGTACAAAACAGGGTGATCTTGGCCGCTTTCGCCCAGTCAACCAGCCGCTCGGTCACGCTGTACGCCGTGTTTTCGTTGCCCGCTTTCGCCAGGGCGGAAACAGGATCGATGATCAGGCAACGCGCCCCATGTTCCTGCGCCAGCCGTTTGATCTGCATGAGGTGGATCTCCGCGCTGCCCGTGATGGCCCGCGCCGAGACCAGGCTCAGCAACCGTTTTTTGATGAAACGCTCCAGCCGGATGTGTACCGAGGCCAGATTGCGGACGACCTCGTTGGCGTCGGAATCGAAACTGATAAAGAGCGTCTTCTCGCCGCGCAGGCATGCCGCTTCCGCAAAAGCTCCGCCCAGGGTTGATTTGGCCGTGCCGGGAAAGCCGCTGATCAGAATGGCGGCCGAACGGTAATAGCCGCCGCCCAACATCGCGTCGAGCCGCCCCACACCGCTCGATAGGCGCTCTTCGACCGGTGACGCCTCCACGGAAGGCTTATCCATCTCGCGCCCGCCGGCGACTTCGATGCCGCCATTGCCGATGAGAAAGGGCGACTCGTTTTCCGAGAAAGAGGAGCCGCGATATTTTACCACCCGCAAGTTCCGTTGCGAGACGCCCTCCACCACTTCGTGGTTGAGGACCAGCGCGCAATCCACCATGAATTGCATGAAGCTGAGTTGCGGCTGGTTAGCCGCGCGCCGGTCGCAATCAGCGAACTTCGCGGTGATGACCGCAGTGAAGCCGTTGGCCAAAAGCCAGTCATGCAAGCGGTAAACCTCCCGCCGTTCAGCCACGGGATCGTTCAATAAGGCGAGCACCACGTCCAAGGCATCGATGACGATCCGCGTGGCGCCAATATCTTCGGCTTTGGCTTCCAGAGCGGCGAGCATGCCGCCGAGATCGAAGCTCCCGGATTGGTAAAAGTCGGGCGTCGGTTGTGCATTGAGGATAAAGAGGCGTTCCTCTTGCAGTTCCTCCAAGTTCCAGCCAAACTGCGCCGCGTTGGCCATGATCCGGGCAGAGCTCTCCTCGAAAGCGACGAAAATTCCTGGTTCGCCATCGGCCCGGGCGCCATTGACCAGCGATTGCAGGCCGAGGACGGACTTGCCCGAACCCGGACCGCCCTCGATCAAAGTGGTTCGACCCCGGGGCAAACCGCCGTGCAGGATTTCGTCTAAACCAGTGATGCCCGTGGGGGCTTTTTGCCCTCTGGCGAGATCATCGTTTCTTTTCATGCTGACAAAACCTGGACCGACAAACTTTCTTTGCCCGACCGAGGCGCGGAAGGTGACTTTTTGGCGCGCCGGCAATTTCCCCGATGAGCGGGGTTTGACACGCTGCGACCTTCAAAGCACTGATCATGCCCTACTTCCGTTTCTAGGTCTTTTAGTGCTTGGTGCAACAAAAGAGGCGCAGCGTTAAAGGTAGGAGCCAGGCATTTGATAAAAGAGTGTCATTAGAACGGGAGCGGAGTGATCAGCCAAACCAGAGGCAGGAATGAATCACCAACCCTCTTTCTGACTTTTTGGAAAGCGGGCAGCTTACCCGGTCCGCGTCAATTTTTGCTCCTGGCGACGTTGGCGGTCCTGTCGCTGACCTGGCAAACGCGCGTGCCAGGGGCAGCGCCGGGTGACCCATGTTTGGGTATCTCGGTGGTTGCGGCTGCGGGTGCCGCGGACCTCGCCGTTGATCCGTGGGATTATCCGGTCGTGCAA
>CAXUFU010000030.1:0-9467 GCA_964250275.1 uncultured Chthoniobacterales bacterium
CCCCCCCCCCCCCCCCCCCCCCCCCCCCCCCCCCCCCCCCCCCCCCCCCTACAACTCGGAGGCCGCCTCAGCCAAGGGCAAGTGGCGACAGATTTTTTACTGTGCTCTGGCCTGAGCTTGCCGTCCCTGAGTGTCTGCTTGGAGCGGCGCGAGGCGCGTGGCGGCCCACTTTCGTGCCAACCTGGGCCAGACAGTCAGGCGCACGAGGGAGCGCGCCCGTCCACTGGTCTGGACTGCTCGTAGACCCAATGCACGGCCGATGAGGCGGCGAACTTCTCCAGCCACTCCTCAAGGCACCAGCGGACGCTCCGCTCCGTGCCGCAGGTGGGTGCGCTGGTGCAAAATCTGGCCGAGCTGCCGAGCCGCTTCCTGGCATTCCTCGAACGTGTTGTACAGAGGCACCGGGGCGAAGCGCACGATGTCCGGCGGCCGATAATCGGTGATGACGCCGGCCTCTTTCAGCGCCTGGCAGATGCGTCCGGCCTCGGCGTGCCGCAGTGCCACGTGGCCGCCACGGCGCTCCGGCTCGAGCGGGTTGGCGAAGCGGAAATCCTCTCCCGTGGGCAGGACCGCGGCGATTGCGCTCATGAGGTAAGCCGTCAGTTGCAGGGATCGCTCGCGGATGCGTTCGATGCCAGCCTCGGTCGTCAGCGCCAGCGCGCCTTCCAAGGCAGCCAGGCTCAACAGCGGCGGCGTGCCGATCTGCAAGGCCGCGGCGCCCTCGGCCGGGACGATCTCCAGCGCGAGATCGAACATCCGATCCTTGCGCGCGCCCCACCAGCCCGCGAGACCGGGTGCGGCTGCCGCGTGCCGCGCGTGCAAATAGAGGCCGCCGACCGCGCCAGGCCCGGCGTTGAGATACTTGTAGTGACACCAGAAGGCGAAGTCCGCGCCCATCGCCGAGAGGCCGTGCGGGACCACGCCGATCGAATGCGAAAGATCGAAGCCGATCCGCACGTCGCAGCCGCGCGCCGCCTTGGTGAGCGTCTCGAGATCGAGCAGTTGTCCCGTGTTGTAGACGACCGCAGGCAAAACCGCCATCTGCAAGGTGGCATCCTCGGCCAGACGCCGGGCTAAAGCCGCTCCGTCGATCAGCCCGCCGGCGTCGGCGGGTGTCACCAGCGCAAGATGCTCGGCGGGATCCCGTCCGCGCAACCGCAAATGACTTTGGATGGCGTAGAGGTCGGAAGGAAACTCACCCGCAAAGGCCAGGATTTTGGTCCGCTTTTCCTCGGGGCGATACAGGGTGGCCAGCAACTGGTGCAGATTAACGGTGGTCGAGTTTGCGATCGTCACCTCGCCAGGCCGCGCCCCGATGAGTGGCGCCACGGCCGCGGCGAGCCGTTCGACGAACGTAAACCAAGCCGGCTCTCCGCCCATCCAGCCGTCGATGGCCCGTGTTTTCCACTCGGCCAGGACGCGCAGCACCGACGCTTCGGCAGCGGTGGAAAGGAGCCCGAGCGAGTTGCCGTCGAGGTAGATCTTGCCCGGCGGCAGGTGGAAGCGGGCGCGGAACGAAGGCCAAGGGCCAGCTTGGTCCAGGGCACGGGCATGATTGACGGAAGGGTCGAAGTTGTTCACATTCAGACTGTAGGGCAACCGCCTCGGTCGCCGGGGACGAGCATCATTCCACAAGCATTCCAGCCTGTCGCGACCAATGAACGCTCTGGCATCGGCGCAGCCAGGAAAGTCGATCCACGCACAAAAAGGCGAAAAATTAGACTTGCCGAGGGGGAAACTCCTCCTAGATTGAACGCTCCCTGAGTGGTGAAGTCCACGAAGTTCCCGCTGGCGGTCCAGCGGGACTTTTTATCGGTGCGTGGCCAAGGCGGTGATACTCCCTGGTACGCGACGGATGATCGCAGCGGACTTTTTGACTTTTGCATTTTTAACGATACTTCCATGCCCACGATCAACCAGCTCGTCCGCAAAGGACGCCGCAAGGTCTCGGTGAAATCCAAGTCACCGGCGCTGCAGAACTGTCCGCAGCGCCGCGGCGTGTGCGTGCAGGTGATGACGCGCACCCCCAAGAAGCCGAACTCGGCTTTGCGCAAAGTGGCCAAGGTGCGCCTGACCAACGGCCAGGAAGTCATCGCCTACATCCCGGGCGAAGGACACAATTTGCAGGAGCATTCCATCGTCCTGGTGCGCGGCGGCAAGGTCAAAGACCTGCCCGGCGTGCGGTACCACATCGTACGCGGCACTCTCGATAGCCAAGGCGTCGACAAACGCCGTCGCGGCCGCTCGAAGTACGGCGCCAAGCGTCCGAAGCCCGGCGCCGTCGCGGAGACTGGCAAAGGCGGCAAGGGCGCGCCTAAAGGCAAGAAGTAAGGCCACCTATTTGATCTTTCGTTCCGCAGTTTCCACCTTCTCTACCCGCCATGTCCCGCCGCCGCCGAGTTCATAAAAAGATCGAGCGCCTCGATTCGCACTACGCCAGCCCTGTAGTGGCGCAATTGATCAGCACCGTCATGCAGTCGGGCAAGAAATCGACCGCCGAACGCATCGTTTACGGCGCCATCGAAAAGAGCCGCGAGAACTCGGATGCCGTCGATCCGCTCGAGATCCTGCACAAGGCGCTCGATAACGTGAAGCCGCGCCTGGAAGTCAAGAGCCGCCGCGTCGGTGGTGCGACCTACCAGGTGCCGATCGAAGTCTCGCCCCAGCGCCAGGTCTCGCTGGCCATGCGCTGGATCGTCGGTTACGCCAACGGCCGCCGCGGCATCGGGCTCATGGACGCGCTCGCCAACGAGTTGCGCGACGCCGCCTCCGGCCAGGGCAACGCAATGAAGAAACGCGACGACACCCACCGCATGGCGCAGGCCAATCGCGCTTTTGCCCATTTCCGTTACTAAGCTTTCTTACCTCTTCGCTTCTTATGGCCGCCACTCTCGAGGCACCCAAACCGGGTACCAGCATGAAAAATCCGAACTCGCCGGATCGCGCGTTCCCGCTCGAGCGCACGCGCAATATCGGCATCTGCGCGCACATCGACGCCGGCAAGACCACGTTGACCGAGCGGATCCTCTTCTACACGGGCATGATCCACAAGATCGGCGAGGTGCATGAAGGCACCACCGTGACCGACTGGATGGAGCAGGAACGCGAGCGCGGCATCACGATTACGTCAGCCGCCACAACCTGTAACTGGAAGCAACTCAAGCAGCCGGGCGTCTTCAAGTTGTTCGAGGACATCAACATGCGGGTGAACATCATCGACACCCCCGGGCACGTCGATTTCACCGCGGAAGTCGAGCGCAGCTTGCGCGTGCTCGACGGCGCCATCGCCGTGTTCGACGCCGTGGCCGCGGTGCAGCCGCAGTCAGAGACCGTCTGGCGCCAGGCGAACAAGTACAAAGTGCCGCGCATCGGCTTCGTCAACAAGATGGACCGGGTCGGCGCGAACTTTGACAATTGCATCGAGGAGATGCGCAAGAAGCTCGGCGCGAACGCGTGGCCGATCCTCATCCCCATCGGCAAGGAAGATTATCTCAAAGGCCAGATCGACGTGCTCAACCAGAAAGCCATCGTCTACGTGGACGACGGCCAGCAGGGGTCCACGTATCGCGTCGAGGAGTTGCCGGAGGAACTCAAAGCGAGCGCCAAGGAGGCGTACGACAACCTGGTCGAGCAGATCTCCAATCTCGACGATGAGCTCGGCATGCTGTTCCTGGAGGAAAAGCCGATTTCCAAGGAAGATCTCAAAGCCGGCATCCGCCGCCAGACCATCGCGAACAAGTTCGTGCCCGTGGCGGGCGGCTCGGCGTTCAAAAACAAGGGCGTGCAATACCTCCTGGACGCCGTCATCGACTACTTGCCCAGCCCGCTCGACATTCCCCCGGCCCAAGGCCTGGATCCGGATAATCTCGAGAATAAGAAGGAAGCTTCGGCGGACGATAACGCCACTTTCTGCTCACTCGCCTTCAAGCTCTGGAGCGATCCGTTCGTCGGCAAGCTCGTGTTTTTCCGGGTCTATTCCGGCAAGCTGAGCAAGGGCGACACCGTCTACAATCCCCGTACCAACAAGCGCGAGCGCATCAGCCGGCTGATCCAGATTCAGGCCGACAAACGCGAGGACATCGACACCTGTTACTCCGGTGATATCGCCGCCATCGTCGGTATCAGGAACATCACCACGGGCGATACGCTTTGCGACGAGAATCACCCGATTTTGCTCGAGCCGCCGAGCTTCCCCGATCCGGTCATTTCGATGGCTATCGAGCCGAAGACCAAGGTCGACCAGGAAAAGATGGGCAACGCCTTGCAGCGCCTGGCGGAAGAAGATCCCACTTTCCGCGTCTTCACCAATGAAGACACCGGTCAGACGATCATCGCCGGCATGGGCGAGTTGCACCTGGAGATCATCCGGGACCGCATGTTCCGCGAGTTCAAAGTCGACGCGAACGCTGGCAAGCCGCAGATCGCTTACCGCGAGACGATTACCTCTACCGCTACCGGCGAAGGCAAGCTGATCAAACAATCGGGCGGACGCGGCCAATACGGGCACGTCATCGTCACTGTCACGCCGAACGAGCGCGGCAAAGGGCTCACCGTCGAGAACAAAGTGGTCGGCGGCACGATCCCGAAGGAATACATCCCGGCCTGCAAGAAAGGCGTCGAGGAAGCGGTGCTCAACGGCATCGTCGGTGGCTATCCGGTGATCGACGTTAACGTCGACATCATCGACGGGTCTTATCACGAGGTCGACTCAAACGAAATGGCGTTCAAGCTGGCGGCAATTTTTGCGGTCAAGGACGGGTTCAAGAAGGCGAAGGCCATTCTGCTCGAGCCGATCATGAAGGTCGAAGTCGAGACGCCGGAAGATTATCAGGGCGATATCATGGGTGACTTGAGCCGCCGCCGCGCCCGTCTCAACGGGACGGAAATGAAGGCCGTCAACGTGGCGATTAGTGCCGACGTGCCGCTGGCCGAAATGTTCGGTTACGCCACGGCGAGCCGTTCGCTGTCCAAGGGACGCGCGAGCTACACCATGGAGCCGAGCCACTTCGAGCAGGTGCCGGCCAATGTTCTGGCTGCGGTGCTCGACCAGAAAGAAAAGTAGCCGCCCGGTTTTTGTCAGTGATCCCTTAGATTTTTTATTGTATGGCAAACGGCCAACGCATTCGCATCCGCCTCAAAGGTTTCGACCACCGGATGCTCGATCAATCTAGCGTCGAGATCGTGGAGACGGCCAAGCGCACCGGCGCGAAAGTCGCCGGCCCCATCCCTCTGCCGACCCAGATCGAGAAGTTTACGGTTAATCGCTCTCCGCACGTCGACAAGAAGTCGATGGAGCAATTTGAGATCCGTACCCACAAGCGGTTGCTCGACATCATCGAGCCGACGGCCAAAACGGTGGACGAACTCAAGAAGCTGAACCTGCCTGCTGGCGTGGACATCACGATCAAGATCTGAACGTGGCCACCGGCAATCTCCCCACGTTTTAAATTTTCAACTCTTTCCCATGAGCATCGGCATAATCGGCAGAAAAGTCGGCATGACGCGCGTCTACGACGCCAGCGGCAAGATCACGCCTGTGACGGTCATCGCGGCCGAGGGCAATACGCTCGTGCAGCGCAAGACCGTGGAGAACGACGGTTATGTCGCCGTGCAGGTCGGTTTCCACACGCAGAAAAAGCAGCGTGTGAGCAAGGGTGAGCTCGGCCACTTCGAGAAGGCCGGTTGCGAGCCGAAGAAGATCTTGCGCGAGTTCCGCCTGGCGAACGGCGCGGCCGATGGCGACGTCAATCTTTCGGTGGCGCAGTTTCAAGTCGGCCAATACGTGGACGTGAGCGGCCGCTCGAAGGGCAAAGGATTCATGGGCGTCATGCGCAAGCATAACTTCGATGGCCAGGGCGCGGCGCACGGTTCCAAGACCCATCGCCGCAACGGCGCCATTGGTTGCCGTTCCACGCCGGGCCGCATCTGGAAAAACCAGGGCATGCCCGGCCACATGGGCGATCGGAATTGCACGACCCAGAATCTGGTGGTCGAGCAGGTGCGCGAGGCTGAAGGCGTGTTGCTGGTCAGCGGAGCCATCCCCGGCGCCAAAGGCTGTTACGTCGTGGTGCGGCCGGCGCTCAAGATCACGAAGATTCGCGAGGCGGCTAAAGCGCCCGTGACTACTGCCGCGGGCGCCGCCCCGGCGGGCAAGAAGCCGGCCGCGAAGAAGAAATAGTTGCTCTTTGTTCCCGAGCCTAGCCCGATACCGATTTAAGATTTACCCCAAATGAGCGCGACAGTGTTTACAGCGGAGGCAGCCCGGGAGGCTCGCATCGACATCATCACCAACGGCAAAGGCACGCAAGCCGTGCACGACGCCGTGGTGGCCATGCGGGCGAACCGCCGCAGCGGTACCGCCAGCACCAAGACCAAGGCGACCGTCAGCGGTTCCGGCAAAAAGCCGTACAAGCAAAAGGGCACGGGCCGCGCGCGCGCTGGCTATCTGAGTTCGCCGGTCCGGGTCGGTGGCGGCGTGGTCTTCGGTCCGCACCCGCGCTCATACGCCAAGAAGATGCCGAAGTCGGTCAAGCGCCTGGCGTTCCGCAAAGCCTTGAGCACGCGCATCCTCGGCGGCGATGTGCTGGTCATTGACGCGTTCGCGGTGGCCGAGTTGAAGACGAAATCATTTCTTTCGCTGGTCAAGGAGCACACCGAAGAGACCAAGAAGGTGCTGATCGTGGCGGATAAGTTCGACGAAACCACCTACAAAGCCGGGCGCAACGTCCAGTTTGTCCAGTTGTCCACCGCCGACGGGGTGAACACCGAGGACTTGCTGCATTACAACAAGATTTTGATCCTGCGCGGCGCGCTCGAGCAGATCGCCGACCGCACCGCCGCGCCGGACCGCAAACCCGCTTTGGCTACTCCCGTGCTATGAACGAGCCTTTCGATCTCATCCAGACCGTCCGCCTGACGGAGAAGGCGACGCTGCTCAGCGAAAAGCTGAACAAGTATGTTTTCCAAGTCAGCCCCCGCGTCAACAAAATCCAGATCAAGACGGCGGTCGAAGCGCTGCTCAAGAAAAAGGTCATTGGCGTGAACACCGCCAATTACGCGGGCAAAAAGAAGCGCGAACGCACTGCCAGCTTTGGCCGCCGCGTGCACTGGAAGAAGGCGATTGTGACGCTCGCGCCCGGTGAGAAGATCGACTTCGCGTAAAGTCTCCAAGAACGTTTTTCACGTATGGCTCTCAAGACACATCGCCCGCTGACGCCGGCCAGCCGCTACAAGCAGCTGCCGAGCTTCGACGAAATCACGAAGTCCAAGCCCGAGCGTTCGCTGCTTGGGGTCAAGAAGCGCTCCGGCGGCCGCAACAACAACGGCCGCATGACGAGCCGCCACATCGGCGGTGGGCACAAGCAGAAGTATCGCATGGTCGATTTCAAACGCCGCCGGCATGGGGTGTCCGCCGAGGTGCTGGCGATCGAGTATGACCCGATTCGCACCGCGCGCCTCGCTTTGCTGCAGTACACGGACGGCGAGAAGAGCTACATTCTCGCGCCGGACGGTCTGGCTGTGGGCGCCCGCATCGTTTCGGGGCCGGATGCCGCGCCGGAACTTGGTAATGCGCTGCCGCTCAAAGCCATTCCGCTGGGCACGAATATTCACAACGTCGAGTTGACCCCGGGCCGTGGCGGCCAGATCGCGCGCAGCGCGGGTCAGCAGGTCGTCCTGAACAATCGCGAAGGCGGCTTCGCGCTGGTCAAAATGCCCTCGGGCGAGATCCGCCGGATCAACGAGGACGCGTACGCGACCATCGGCCAGGTCGGCAATATCGAGCACATGAACGTCTCGAGCGGCAAAGCCGGCCGCAGCCGTTGGCAGGGCAAGCGCCCGCACGTGCGCGGCATGGTGATGAATCCGGTCGATCACCCGAACGGCGGCGGCCAAGGCAAGAGCAAGGGCGGTGGCGGGCGCCATCATCCGGTCAGCCCGTGGGGCCAGTTGGCCAAGGGCTTCAAGACCCGCGCCAAGCACAAGCCGACGGACCGTTGGATCGTTGAGCGCGGGTACGACGCCAAGAAGAAGAACTAACCTTTATGGGCAGATCATTAAAAAAAGGGCCGTTCGTGGAAGCCCATTTGTTCGAGAAGATCGACAAGCTCAATGCGAGCGGGTCGCGCAAGCCGATCAAGACGTGGTCGCGCCGGTCGATGATCGTGCCGGACTTCGTCGGACACACTTTTTTGGTGCACAACGGCAAGATCTTCAATTCGGTCTTCGTGACCGAAAACATGGTCGGCCACAAATTGGGCGAGTTTTCGCCGACCCGGACGTTTAAGAAACACGGAGCACACACCGCCAAAGTCACCAAATAACCAAAACTTTTCCCGATGCGAGGGTCGCTGCGGCGGCTGATTCTGGCGCAGGCCGCGCTGAGCACGATGTCCGTGTTAACGGCGTCGGCGCAAAATCGCCAGCCGCCCCAACCCTCGATTACCGCCACGGCCGACGCCCCCAGCGGTTCATCATTATCACTGACCAACGAGCTAAAGGAGACCCAAGACCGGCTGCACGCCTTCGAAGCGGAAAACGAAGCCCTGCGCCGGCGCAATGAACTGAACGAAAAGACGATCCGAGCCTTGAACGAAAGCCTGGCGATAGCCAATGCGGAGTCGGAGGTTTTCAAGCGCCAGTACGGCGAGTTGAAGCTGCGCATGGAAGCCCTGGGGCTGGCCTCGGTCGGCGATAACAAGGAAGCGCTCGAGCAACGGTTGCTCAAAGCGGTGCGCGACCTGGATTTGACCCGGCAAGAGAAGGACAAGCTGGCGGAACGGTTGGTGGCGCTCTCGGAGACGGTCTTGCTGGCCTTGAAGACGGCTACGGTCCAAGATCCGCAAATACGATTGGAGGTCGAAGGGCAACTCCGGGCCGCCAACGAATCGCTCAATCCGCCCGACGCGCAAAACTCTTCCAGCGGGACTGAACCGCCCGCGGAGTTGACTAATGCGCAGGTGATCAGCGTCAAGGAGGAGTACGGACTGCTGGTGATCAACCTCGGCAGCAAACAGGGCGTCAAGATCGGGATGCCGTTCCAAATTATCCGGGCGAACCAGGCCGTGGGCCGGGCGCGGGTGGTCGATGTGCGGGAACGGATCAGCGGTGCGGTGGTCGAGCAGTTCAGTTCAAACTTGGAAAATGTAAAGGTGGGCGTTCAGTTGCTCGTGGACGCGGAGCCTTGAGGAGGCGCCGCCACCCGACGCGCGGAAAGCGCTGGCAGTCCTGCGAGTGGCTAGAAAGAAAGAAACGTTATGGAAGTTTTATCGGTATATCGTGGCGCGCGGATTTCGGCCTTCAAGGTCCGGGAACTGACGCGCGAAATCCAAGGCTTGCCGGCAGCGGCGGCCCTGGACCTGATCGCCTTTAGCACCAAGAAGGCGGCGCTGATGGTCGGCAAGACCCTCAAGAGCGCGATTGCCAACGCGGAAAACAAATCGAACGAAGTGGATGTGGACAAACTGTTC
>CAXUFU010000030.1:9490-12845 GCA_964250275.1 uncultured Chthoniobacterales bacterium
GCACCAGCCACATCCGGATTGTCTTGAGCGACGAGATCGTTATCCCGCAACGCAAGCCGAAGACCTCGGGCGGCAAGAAACGCGCGCAGGGCGCCACCGGCAAAGCCGGCGCTGCCAGCAAGGCAACGGCGAAAACGCCGAAGGTTCAGGAAACACCCAAAGCCGAGGAGCCGGTGGAGAAGGTAGAAGCCGTCGAGACGTCCACCCCCGCCGAGCCCGCCAGCCAGGAAAACCAGGGTCCGGGCGAAACTCCCGCCGCCCCGGTGGAGAGCGCCGACGCCGACACCACGAAGTTCTAGTTCCGTTGCCGGCTGCCGGCGCACATCCAAACACGCATTTTTATGGGACAAAAAGTCAACCCAATCGGTTATCGGCTCGCTCTGACCAGGGACTGGCGTTCGCGCTGGTATGCCAACCCGAAGGAATATCCCGATTTCCTCCACGCTGATCTCGCCATCCGCAAGTACGTCAAGCGGAAGCTGCAAAGCGCGGCCGTGGCCAAAATCGTCATCGAACGCGCCTGGAACAGCCTGCGCGTGACCATCTTCACGGCCCGTCCCGGCATTGTCATCGGGCGCAAAGGCGCGGAAATCGAGAAGATGACCGAAGACATCGCCCGCATGAGCGGGGGCAAGCAGGTCAAGATTGATATCCAGGAGATCAAGACCCCGGAACTGGAAGCGCAACTGGTGGCGGAGAACGTGGCGTTGCAGCTCGAACGCCGGATTTCATTTCGCCGCGCCATGAAAAAGGCGCTGCAAACGACGATGGATTTTGGCGCGCTGGGCATCAAGCTGCGCGTCGCCGGCCGGTTGGGTGGCGCCGAAATTTCCCGCGCGGAGCTTTCGCGCGAAGGCAAAACGCCGCTGCATACGTTGCGCGCGTTTATCGACTACGGCTTCCACGAGGCCAATACTTTGTACGGCAAAATCGGTGTGAAATGCTGGATCTGCAAAACGGATCCCGGCGCGGCGGGCCAGCCGGCCGATAGCGCAAACGCCGGTGAACATCGCGAACGCGGCGGCGACCGGCGGGACCGGGATCGCGACCGCGACCGGGATCGGGATCGTGGCGGCGACCGGAGTCCGGCACCCGAAGCGGCTGCCGCCCCTGCGGCGCCAGTCGTCGCGGCCGGTTTGCGGTAAGCGCGAGTCCAACCGTTTGTAGAAAGACCATCTTATGCCTTTGATGCCCAAGAGAGTGAAGTATCGCAAGACCCAGCGCGGCACGCGCGCCGGGACCGCGACGCGCAACGTCCGGATTGCCTTTGGCGAGTTTGCTTTGCAGACGCTGGAACGCGCCTGGATCACGAACACCCAGATCGAAGCAGCCCGCGTGGCGCTGACGCGCAACATGAAGCGCAAGGGCAAGCTCTGGATCAAGATCTTCCCGGACAAGTCGGTCACGTCCCGTCCGCCGGAGACGCGCATGGGCAAGGGCAAAGGCCAGCCGGAATACTGGGTGGCGGTCGTCCGCCCGGGGAACATCCTGTTCGAGCTCGACGGCGTGCCGGAATCGGTGGCGCGAGAGTCCTTGCGTCTGGCCGCGACCAAGCTGCCGATCCGGACGAAGTTTTTGACCCGCCATCACGCCGCGGCGGCGGTTCCGCTGGCAACGGCGGCGTAAAGCCACCCCTCATTTTCCCTACGACGCCGACTATTCTATGAAGATCAAAGAGATCCGGGAACTGAACCCGACCGAACTTGCCAACCGCAAACGCGAGTTGCGCATGGAGAGTTTCAACCTGCGCTTGCAACAGCAGAGCGGCCAGATGGAAAAGCCGAGCCGGGTCAAAGACATCCGCAAGGAAGTTGCCCGCATCGAAACCATTCTGACCGAAAAGACGCGCCAGACGCAGGCTGCCACGGCCGTGAAGCCGTAAGTTTTAGCCAGCCACCACCACATCCCGAGCCCAAAAAGCCAGAGTATGAGCGAATCCACAGTGAACAACGAAGCGGGAACGCCCCCGGCGGTCGAGTCCCATCACGGGCGCGCGCTACGCAAGACGCGGGTCGGCGTGGTGATCTCCAACAAGATGGCCAAGACGGCGGTGGTTGAGACGGTGACCCGCGTGCCGCACGCCAAGTTCCGCAAGATCATCAAGCAATCGAAGAAATTCTACGCGCACGACGAGGAGAACAAGGCCCAGGTGGGCGACCGCGTGCGCATCATGGAGACTCGCCCGCTCAGCCGCCTTAAGCGCTGGCGCCTGGTCGAGATCCTGCAGCACTGAGTTATCGGAAAGGTTTTTACTATGTTACAGATCCGCACCCGGCTTGATGTCGCCGATAATTCGGGCGCCCGCATGGCGACCATGATCGGCGTGATCGGCAAGGCCACGATGTACGCCGGCATCGGCGACGTCATTACCGCCAACGTCAAGGAAGCCAGCCCTGGCGGCACCGTGAAAAAAGGCGATGTCGTCCGTGCGGTGGTCGTTCGCACCCGGCAACCGATCCGCCGCAACGACGGCAGCTACCTGCGCTTCGACAATAACGCCATCGTCATCATCGACAAGGACCTGAACCCGCGCGGCACCCGCATCTTCGGGCCGGTCGCGCGCGAGTTGCGCGAACGCAACTTCATGAAAATCGAGTCTCTGGCTCCCGAGGTCCTGTAAACCAGCTTTCCCGTTATGATCAGCGCTCCCCGCAAGAAAACTCACGTCAAGAAGGGCGATGAAGTCGTCGTCATCTCCGGCAATCATCGTGGCAACCGCGGCCGGATTCTTCAGGTGCTCGTCAAGAAGGACCAGGTGGTGGTCGAAGGCGTGCGCATGATCAAAAAGCACGCCCGCAAATCGCAGGATCGTCCGCAGGGCGGGATCATCGAACGGGAAGGCCCGTTGCACATCTCGAACGTCAAAGTGGTCGAGCGCGCCGCCACCGGCGCCAACAAGAAGGAAAAGACCACCTAAGCCGCACGCCCTGGTAGAAACCGCTTGACCTGGCGCCGGAAAACGGCAGATTCCATCCCCCGCTCGCCCACGTTGTTATGGAGGTAGAACTTTACAAAGAATACATCGAACGTTGCGTCCCCGCGCTGAAGGAAAAGCACGGCTACACCAACGTGCACCAGGTGCCGCGGGTCGAGAAAGTGGTCATCAACGCCTGTGTCGGCTCCGCGCCGGACATCAAGCAGGCGCTGGAGGAAGCCAAGAAAGAGATCGCGACGATCACCGGCCAGAAGCCAGCCGAAACGCGCGCCAAGAAAAGTATCGCCAACTTCAAGCTGCGCCAAAACCAGGCGATCGGCGCCAAAGTGACGTTGCGTGGCGCGCGCATGTACGAGTTTCTCGAGCGCCTGATCAAGACGGCGCTGCCCCGCATCCGCGATTTTCGCGGTGTGTCCACAC
>CAXUFU010000031.1:0-12709 GCA_964250275.1 uncultured Chthoniobacterales bacterium
CGCCCCAAGCCGCAGCGCCGTGCAGAAAAACAACGACCAACTCGCGGCGCCGGCCAGCACCGCGAGCGCGAGCACCAAGGAACTGCCCAAACCACTGCCGCCGCCGCCGCTGGTTTGCGAGCCGATCACAGCCAGCCAAAACGCGATGTTCCAAGGGCTCGTCAGCGCCATGCCAAAGCCCAGCAGATAGCCGCCGCCGACGGAGTCCAGCCGGCCGGCGGGCAAGGCAGCCGCCTCCGGCGCAGGCAGCCGGCTGGTTCGCCAGGCGCCCCAGGCTCCCCGCGCAAAGATCCAGGCGAGCAGGAGCAGCAACACGATGCTGACGATGCCCAGCGCGAGCCGCACCCCAGGAAAATGGATGACTGCCCCGGCACCCAGCGCCACTCCGAGCGCCCAGAGGAAATCGCCCGAGCACGCGCCGAGGCCGACGGCCCAAGCAGGCAGAAAGCCTCGCGCCAGGCCGCGCCGCAGCATAATCGCGTTGATCGGGCCCGGAGGCCAGGCGACCGACCAACCGAGCAGGCAGCCTTTCAAAAGAAGGGGAGCAACGGACATGGGCGCGCAGCATGACGCGACAATCCAGCGCTGGCAACGAGGAGAGCCCGGAAGAATCGAGGTGATCTTTTCGTCCCGGCAAGTTAATTTCAAGGCCGGCATGCCAAGCAATCCGTTCCCCGGCATGAACCCTTATCTCCAGGACCACTGGAGCGATGTGCACACCGCGCTCATCGGGTTCATCCGCGAGGCGCTGGCGGACACGTTGCCGCCCGATCTCAGCGCCCGGGCGGAAGAACGGATCACCGTCTTGGCCGGCGAGGACGAAAGCTACAGCTATCGTACCGCTATTGCGGTGATCGAACCGTGGCGTGCAGGCTTCCCTCCCATCGGCGGCGCGGGAGATGCCTCCCTCGGGACCGCCGCGCCGGCCGTGGCCGAACCGCTGCTCTTCCACGCGGAAGCGATCACCGAACGCTGGATCGAAGTCCACGACGCGGGCGGTGAGTTGGTGACGGTGCTCGAAGTGCTCAGCCCCGGGAACAAGACCGAGTCGGGCCCTCGGGCATACCTCGAGCGGCAACAGCATTTCCTGGCCGCAGGCGTAAATCTGGTGGAAATCGACCTCGTGCGAGGCGGCACTCACCTGGTCTGTATCGAGCGCGAGCGCCTGCGGCTACCCGCCGGTACGTGTTATCTCGTCTGCGTGGCGCGCATCTTGGGCGATGGATCCTCGCGACGGGAGGTGTACCTGTGCCCGTTGCGCGAGCCGCTGCCAACGATCCGCGTGCCGTTGCGCCGCGGCGACCCCGATAATGCGCTGCCCTTGCAAGCGCTGGTCGACCGCTGTTATCGCACTGGCCGGTATTGGTTATCGGACCGCAATCGGGCGGTGCAGCCACCCGCGGCCGACGAGGCAGAAAACGCCTGGATGGAGGAGCGTTTGCGGGCTGCGGGACGTTCGGGAGGGGAGTAGGCGGATCTGGCCAAGACCTGCTCCAAATTCCTGCGTTCGCTACCGCCTCATCACACTGGGACATCGGCGCGAGTTATACCGGCATAAAGCCGGAGCGGTGAACTCCGCCATTCTGGGGCGTGGAGCTTCCAATTTTGCCCCTGATTTCCTCCTTGTACTCGCGGGCGCGGACATTACTATGCTCGAACCGCCGAATAGGGAAACGGAGGGTTTCTCGGCGGGCCTCTTTTGCTCCCATGATGAACGAGTCCATGCTCGAAGCGGCGGCGCGGGCGCCATCGCTCTACGATCCCGCTTCCGAGCATGACGCTTGCGGCGTCGGGTTCATCGCCGATATCAGCGGCGCGCGCTCTAATCGCGTGCTGCGTTACGGCATCCAGTCGATCTGCAATCTGGGCCATCGCGGCGCGCTCGATGCCGACGCCAAGACGGGCGATGGCGCCGGTTTGCTGACCCAACTGCCGTACAACATCTTGCGCGCGGAGGTGAGCCGGACCGGCCACCACCTTTTTCAAGACGAGGATCTGGGCGTCGGTTTCGTCTTCCTGCCGCACGACAACGCGTACGCGCAGGCGCGCGCCAAGGCCATCACCGAAGAGGTGCTCGAATCGCGCGGTCTGTTCCTCTTCGGCTGGCGGGCCGTGCCGACGAACATCAACGTGCTGGGCGAGAAGGCGCAGCTCACCATGCCGCGCATCGAGCAGGTGCTGGTGGGCAAGCCTTGGGGCATGAGCGCCGATGATTACGAGCGCCGCTTGTTCCTGGCGCGCAACGAGATCGAGGACCGGGCCACAGCCGATAAGATCAAAAACTTTTACATCGCGTCGCTTTCCAGCCGCGTGATTATTTACAAGGGCCTGCTGGTCTCCGCCTCGCTGGAGAAGTTTTACCGGGACCTCTCGAGCCCGCAGTACGAAACCGCGATCTGCATTTTCCACCAGCGTTACAGCACCAACACCTTCCCGACTTGGCCGCTGGGCCAGCCGTTCCGCATGCTCGGCCACAACGGCGAGATCAATACCTTGCGCGGCAACCGTAACTGGATGCACGCGCGCGAGGCCGAGTTGCAGGCGGATTTTTGGGGCAAGGACATCAACCTGCTCAAGCCGATCATCCAACCGGGCGGTTCGGATTCCGCCAGCCTGGATAACGCGCTCGAGATGTTGGTCATGAGCGGGCGCAACATCCTCCACGCCATGACGATGCTGGTGCCCTCGGCCTGGCGCGGGAACCAGGGCGTCTCGCCGGAGTTGGCGGCCTTTTACGAGTACCACAGCTATATCAACGAACCCTGGGACGGGCCGGCGGCGCTTGTCTTCAGCGACGGCGTGACGGTCGGCGCCTGTTTGGACCGCAACGGCCTGCGCCCGGCCCGCTACAAGCTGACCGAAGACGGCATCCTCAGCCTGGGGTCTGAGGTGGGCATCGTCGATTTCGATGATGCCAAAGTGATCGAAAAAGGCCGGCTCGGGCCCGGCGAAATGATCGCGGTCGATACCGCCACGGGCAAGCTGCTGCGCGACCGGGACATCAAGGAAAACCTGGCCGCGCAAAGGCCGTACCGGCAATGGATCGAGGAGAACACGCTCCGGCTTTCGACCCTGGTGAACCGTGACGCCATCCCGGAGCCGGCGGCGGAGTTGGACATCCTGGAGTTGACCCAGCGCCAGGTCGCCTTTGGGTATTCCAGCGAGGAGCTGGACCTGATCCTCAAACCCATGCTCAAGGACGGCGCGGAACCGTACGGGTCCATGGGCGATGACACCGCTCCGGCCGTGCTTTCGCTCCAGCCGCGCCTGCTCTACACGTACTTTTGCCAGTTATTCGCCCAAGTCACCAATCCGCCCATCGATCCGTTGCGCGAAAAGCTGGTGATGTCGCTCCAGACGGTAATGGGTTGGCGCCGCAATCTCTTGGGCGAAACGCCCGAGCATGCGCAGCAACTGGCTGCTCCTTCGCCGATTTTGCTCGAGCATGAACTCGCTGCCCTGCGTGCTGCGGAGCACCCGCTGACGACCCTGGAAACGGTCAACGTCTTGTGGCCGCTGGCGGAAGGCGTGGACGGCTTGCAACCGGCGATCGAGCGGATATGCGCCGCGGCCGAACGCGCCGTGGACGCGGGCTGCCGCCTGGTGGTGCTCAGCGACCGCGGGGTCAACCACGAGCAGGTGCCCGTCCCGATGCTGCTGGCGACCGGCGCCGTGCACCACCACTTGACCCGCGTCGGCAAGCGGATGCGCGCGAGCATCATCTGCGAAACGGGCGAAGCGCGGGACGTGCACCAGATGGCCTGTTTGTTGGGCTACGGCGCGAGCGGAATCGTGCCGTATCTGGGCATTGAGACCAGCCGGGAGATCCTGGAAAAGATGCCCGCGGAAAGCCGGCCGGATTATGTCCAGGCGCTCAAGAGCTATCGCTCGGCGCTGGAAGCCGGCGTGTTGAAGATCATGTCGAAGATGGGCATCTCGGTCCTGGCGAGCTACCGGGGCGCGCAGATGTTCGAGGCCATCGGTTTGAGCTCGAAGCTGGTGGAGCAATGCTTTACAGGCACTTCCTCCCAGATCGAGGGGATCGGCTTCCGCGACATCGCGCAGGAGAGCCTGCGTCGGCACGATCTGGCTTACGGCGCCGGCGGGATCAGCACCGGCCACAAAGCGCCCGCTTTGCAAAACCCGGGCTTTTACCGGTTCCGCCCGCAGGGCGAGCTGCACGCGGTCACGCCGCCGATGATCAAGAACTTCCATACCTTCGTGCAGACGAACAAGGCGGAGGACTACAAGAAATACGTCGCGTCCGTGCTGACCGAGCACCCGATTTCGTTGCGCGATTTGCTGGAGTTGGTCCCGGCAACGGCACCCGTCCCGCTCGAAGAAGTCGAGCCGGTAGAGGAAATCCGCCGCCGCTTTACCACCGCCGGCATGTCGCTGGGCGCGCTGAGCCCGGAAATGCACGAGTGCCTGGCGATCGCCATGAACCGGATCGGCGGCAAGTCGAACAGCGGCGAAGGCGGCGAAGATCCCGCCCGGTTCCATCGCCGGCCCAACGGCGACCTGCCCAACAGCGCGATCAAGCAGATCGCCAGCGGCCGTTTCGGCGTCAACGCCACGTATCTCGCCAGCGCCAAGGAGATCGAGATCAAAATGGCCCAGGGCGCCAAACCGGGCGAGGGCGGACAGTTGCCGGGGCACAAGGTCAGCATTTACATCGCCCGGCTGCGCAAGGCGACGCCCGGGGTGTCGCTCATCTCGCCGCCGCCACACCACGACATCTACTCGATCGAAGATCTGGCGCAGTTGATCTTCGACCTCAAACAGGTCAACCCGCGCGCCCGCGTCTGCGTCAAGCTCGTGGCGGAAGCCGGGGTTGGCACGATCGCAGCCGGCGTGGCCAAGGCGCACGCGGATATCATCTTAATCAGCGGCCACGAAGGCGGCACCGGTGCGGCCGCTTTTTCGTCGATCAAGAACGCGGGCAGTGCCTGGGAACTGGGCATCGCGGAAGTGCACCAGGTGTTGATGCTCAACGGGCTGCGCAACCGGGTGACGTTGCGCACCGACGGCGGGATGCGCACGGGCATGGATATCGTCATGGCGGCGCTGCTGGGCGCGGAAGAGTTTAATTTTGGCACGGCGGCCCTGATCGCCAGCGGCTGTGTTTACGTCCGGCAGTGTCACTTGAACACGTGCCCGGTCGGCGTGGCGACGCTGGATGAGAAGCTGCGGGCAAAGTTCCGCGGCAAGCCGGAGAACATCGTCAATTTCTTCAACGGCGTGGCGGGCGAAGTGCGCGAGATCATGGCCGGCCTGGGCGCGCGCACGCTCAACGACTTGATCGGCCAGGTGCAACTGCTGCGCCAACGGCGCGCCAGCAACCATCCCAAGGCGAATACCTTGAACCTGCGCCGGCTCTTGACCGATGTCAGCAAGGACGACCCGACCGCGCCGCGTTTCCACACCCGCGACCGCAATGATGGCTTCCTGGATCGCCAGCTGGACGACGTCATCTTGCAGGAAGCGAACGAGGCCATCAATCTCGGCAAACAACTTTCGCTGAGCTACAAAGTGCGCAATATCAACCGGGCTGTCGGTACGAAAGTCAGCGGCGAAATTGCTTATCAACATGGTGAGACGGGCTTGCCCGAAGGTCTGCTGGAGCTCAATCTTACCGGCACCGCCGGGCAGAGCCTCGGCGCGTTCTTGAGCCCGGGCATTCGTCTGATCCTCACCGGCGAGGCGAACGATTACGTCGCGAAATCCATGAGCGGCGGCATGGTCGTGCTCCGGCCGCGGGCAACGGTGGGTTTCGTTGTGCACGAGGCGATGATCGCGGGCAACACCTGTCTGTACGGCGCAACGGGCGGCCATTTTTTCGCCGCCGGCCGGGTCGGGGAACGTTTTGCGGTGCGCAATTCCGGCGCGGTGGCGGTGGTGGAAGGGTTGGGTGATCACGGCTGCGAATACATGACGAACGGGACCGTGGTGGTCCTGGGCCGGACCGGGCGGAATTTCGGCGCGGGGATGACGGGCGGGGCCGCGTACGTGCTCGATCTGGAGGATCGCTTTGCGGAAATGTTCAACCCGCAGTTGGTGTGCATCAATCGTTTAGGCGGCGAAGGGGAAGACACTCAGACGCTCAAGAGCCTCATTTATCGCCACTTGGAGATGACGGAAAGCGGGCGGGCGCGAGAAATCCTGGGGGATTGGGCCCGGTTCGAGCCGAAGTTCTGGCGGGTAACGCCCTTGGAGCCGTTGCCGGCCAAGCCGGTCGTGAGCGTGGCCGCGGCGCAGCAGGCGGCCGCATTGACGCCCCAGTTGGAGATCGCGGCGAAGCCGTAGCGTCCCAATACTAGGGATGGCGCATTGTCATTCGCCCGGTCGCTTTTACTGGGAACCGACGGAGCCGGCCCGCCTTCTAAACCGGATTACCGCCTCACAGGATCACTACCACTTTACCCACTGTCCGCCCGCTCTCCACGTGGGCATGCGCCTGGGCCATTTCACCGAAGGCGTACGTGGCGGAGATGTGGGGCTTGAGGACGCCTTGGCCCAACAAGCCGGCAAGCGCCGCCAAGTCGTCGGCGCTGTGGCGCATCCCTCCGAAGAATAAGGTGACGTTTTGCTGCCTGGCTTGCTTGACCAACGCCTCAGCGGAGAAGGGGATCACCGTGATGATTTTGCCGCCCTCTCTCACCACGCCAAGGGAGCGCGTCAAAGTATCGCCACCAACCGTATCCAGCACGAAATCCACGCCGCTGATTTCTTCCTCGAAGCGCCGCTTCGTGTAGTCGATGTGCTGGTCTGCTCCCAGGGAGAGAACAAAATCCCGGTTCCTGGCCGAGGAGGTCGTGATCACCGTCGCCCCGAAATGCTTGGCGATCTGGATCGCGAAATGTCCCACCCCACCGGAGCCCGCGTGAATGAGGACGGTGTCACCCGGCTTGACGTGCGCTTCGTTGACCAGGGGATTCCACGCGGTCAGCGCAGCCATCGTGGTGACTGCCGCCGCTTCGAAGCTAACGCTGCTGGGCTTGTGGGCCACCGCGTCAGCGGCAACGGCCACGTACTCCGCGTAGGCGCGGCCATGGGCGGAAGGGGTGAGGCCAAACACGCCGTCGCCGACCTGGAAGCCGCGCACGGCGTTGCCCACCTCGGCAACCTCACCCGCAAAGTCCCAGCCCAGAAAAGCGGGCCTGCCCTCACCCAGGAAGGCGGTGAGCAGCTTGTCGTCCGCCCGCAGCTTCACGTCCGCCGGGTTGACGCTGGTGGCGCGTACTTTGATCAGCAACTCGCCGGGCGCTGGGGTGGGTGCTTCGAGTTTCAGGATGCGCAGGTTTTCGACGCCGCCAGCTTGGTCCAAGGCGATGATTTTCATGGTTCGGTGTTTTGATGGCTTCCGCACGGTCCTCGGTTGGAACGGAAGTTATCTGTAAATTCGTGCTCCGGCCGCTTTGCCGGCGTGCGCGATCCTGTCGGCTTTAGGGCCGATCCTGCTCTGAGCGGGGGTGAAACAGCCCGCTTCCTCACCCTAGGCGGTCATGCGCCCAGCGCGCCGGTGAGCAACCAAACTGCCGCCGGAACAACCGGCTGAAATGGCGTGCGTCTTGGTAGCCCACTTCACTGGCGACGTGCGCGACGGTCAGCCGGGTGCGCCGCAGGAGATGCGCGGCGTGGGCCAGGCGCTGGGCGATGACAAAGCCGTTGGGACTTTGCCCCGTGGTGCGCCGGAACGCGCGCGCAAAATGGTACGGGCTCAAACCGGCCACGCTTGAGAGCGCCTCCAGCGTGATCGCGCCCCGGAGGTGGGTGCGCACGTAGTCGTCCAGCCGCCGCAGGGTTTGGGGTGGCAAACCCGCCGCTTGGAAAACGCGCTCCCGTGGCCGCACCGTGCCGTGGCGGCGCACCAGTTGTACGGCCAGCATCCGGGCTGCGGTGTCGGCGTAGAGTTCGTTTTGCGACTCGGGAGCCTCGAGTTCCCGCGCGATGGCTTGCCCGAGAACTTGCAGCAGCGGGTCGTGCAGGCCGCTGCCGTCGTGGAGTTCGAGCCGGGCGGCGTCCAGACCGGCCTCGACGGCGGCGGTTTGCGCGAGCAGCTCGTCGTCGAGGCAGAGTTCCAGCAGGCGGATAGGCTCGGGCGAAAGGTTCCGCCAGGCCATCTCGAAGTCGGGCAGATGGCCCGAGGTCAACGACAGGTTGCCGGGTTGGGTCCGGTAGCTGCGCTCGCGTCCATCCGTGTTGACGCTCAGGTCCATGGCCCCGGAGAGCTGGAGCATGACCTGTGTCTGCATGCTGGAGGCGAACATCGCGGGCTCCACGCAGGCGGGGGCGGTAAAAACCCTGGCGGTAAGATGCCGCCAACGCCGCCAAATTCCCGAGGTAGGTTGCACGGCGGCTTGGGCGGGAGCAGAAGACGGTGAAGTGTTCATCGGAGTGGCGAGGAACAATAATCTCTTCGGCGCGAAGCTCGATGCGAATGGTATGGAAGTGACCCCAACAATCCGGTTTGCATCATAAAACGGTGCTGTTGCCGGACGGATTTTGCTGGCTGGTCAGCGTGGCTGCTCACGCAACGACCGTTTGTGGCGCGGTGCATCATGGCGGCTGGTCTGCCTCCAGGCGCCAGCCGGACACTCTCTGACGAAACGCCTGGTGTTTGATCGAAGCCTGATCCGCGGCTAATCTATTCTCGCGATGCGCTGGCAAACCCTCTACGAAGCTCGCTGGATCTTTGCCGTTTTCTTCGTCTTCGCTGCGGCGAGTTTTCTGCTCAGCCCTTGGCTGGCGCTGATCTGGGTGTTGTTGATCTTCTACACGTTCTACTTTTTCCGCGACCCGGAGCGGGCCATTCCCGCAGGCGAAACGGCGGTCGTGGCCGCACTTTTGTGATCGTATTGGCGAGATCCGGGTAGCATCTTGACTTGCGCTTTGTAGCGAAATTCGTCGAGGCCGCCATACGGACGGCCTGGAGCTGGCTTTGCAATTTCAGGTGGCGGACGCTTTGAACCCCGTTGCTGCTTCCGTAGCACGGGCCAGCATGGTCGGATCGGACACGCCCTGGTTGTCCCGGCGGGGGGTATAAGGTGCCTCTAGGCTCGCCGCCTCGTCGTCCGTCAGGGTGATCGAGAGCGCCGCGACTGCATCGTCGATGTGCCTGGTTTTGAGCGCACCCACGATGGGCGCGCCCACGACGGGATGGCGGCGCAACCAGGCGAAAGCGATCTGCGCCTGGCTGACGCCACGTTGCGCCGCCGCGGCACCCACCGCCTCGACGATTTGTTGATCGCTTTCCGCCGTGGTCTTGTCGACGTAAGGCCACTCTGCTTCTGAGCGGGTAGTGGTTTCGCCCCACGGCCGGGCTAGGCGACCACGCGCCAGCGGACTATAGACGATGGTCTGCACCCCTTCGTCAGCACAGAGCGGCAGCATCTCGCGCTCTTCCTCGCGCGCGAGCAGATGGTAGGTGTCCTGCATCGACACGAAGCGCGTCCAACCGTTTGCCTTTTGCAGATGCAGCGCCTTGCCGAACTCCCACGCCATCATGGAGGAAGCGCCCAGATAGCGCACCTTGCCTATCTTCACGAGGTCGTGCAGCGC
The DNA here is from genome assembly GCA_964250275.1 of uncultured Chthoniobacterales bacterium. Lineage (GTDB taxonomy): Bacteria > Verrucomicrobiota > Verrucomicrobiia > Chthoniobacterales > SZAS-18 > CAXUFU01. The sequence continues at coordinate 9,562 of CAXUFU010000031.1, forward strand.
CTCCAGCGTCTCTTCCCAGGGCGTCCGCTGGTCGCGGCGATGAATCTGGTAGAGGTCGACGTAGTCGGTGCCAAGCCGCCGCAGGCTGTGGTCGACCTCCGTCATGATCGCCTTGCGCGACAAGCCGAGAGCGTTGGGGCCACTCCGCGTGGGTGCGCTGAGCTTGGTGGCGATGACCACCGCGTCGCGGTTGGTGAAGTCCTTCAGCGCCCTGCCCAGGATCTCCTCGCTCGACCCGTTCGAGTACATGTTGGCGGTGTCGAAGAAGTTGATCCCCGCCTCAATCGCGTGGCGGATCAGTGGGCGGCTGGCCTCCTCGTCGAGCGACCACGAAGGGTAAGCGCGGGACGGGTCGCCGAAGCCCATGCAGCCGATGCAGACAGGAGAAATGTCGAGGCCGGTGCGGCCGAGTTTTACGTATTGCATAGTTCGCCTTGGGGATATAGTCGTGGTAACGGAGAATTCTCCGGTTGCACTACTCATGCGGAGAACTCTCCGATTAGTCAACCAACAAATGGCCAACGACGAGAAGCTGCGAGCAGACGCACAGGCGAACAGAGACCGCATTTTGGATGTGGCGCGCGATGCGCTGGCGGCTGATCCGGCAGCATCCCTCAATGCCATCGCCAAGATCGCCGGGGTCGGCGCCGGCACGCTTTACCGTCACTTTCCTAGCCGCGAGTCTTTAGTGCTGGGTGTATATCGGAAGGAGATTGACACGCTGGTAGCGCTTGCTCCGGTACTACTTACCAAGCACGCGCCGTTGCAGGCTCTTCGTATTTGGTGCGATCAGTTGGCCAAGTCCGGCAGGATGAAATACGGGGTCGCTGACATCGTCCACGCGGCGACATCGGATCAAGACCTTCAAGACACCTACACGCCGATGCTGGGTGCGGTCCGCCAGTTGATGGAGGCTTGCGAAGGTGCAGGCGAAATCCGTCCCGGGACCAACGCCGAAGATTTTCTGATGCTTTTGGGATTGCTGTGGCGCATCCCTCCAAACGCCGAAGGGCAGGCGCGCGTGCAGAGACTGCTGGCGCTTGCCTTCCGCGGCCTGGGTGCCGGAGCACTGGCAGCGTCGGAGGCCGTCGCGCCATGAATGTTTTTACTGTCGCGTATGTTCTAACTCCCGCGACATGAAACGCGACAAACTTGCCATGGCAAGAAAACCCCGCCCGGCCCGCTGATCGGCTACGCCCGCGTGTCCACCTGCGGCCAGGACCCTGGCGCGCAACGCGCCACCCTGCGTGAGGCGGGCTGCACCCGCACCTTTGAAGAGAAGATCAACGGGGCCAAGCGTGAGCGGCCCGAACTGGGTCGGCTGCTCGATCACCTGCGCGCCGGCGACATCGTGACGGTCACGAGCCTAGACCGGCTGGCGCGCTCCACCGGCGACCTGCTGGAGATCGCCGAGCGCGTCAAGGAGGCCGGGGCGGACCTGCGCCCGCTGGCCGAGCCGTGTTCGCGGGCATGGCGGACTTCGAGCGCTCGCTCATCGTCGAGCGCACCAGCACCGGGCGCGCGGTGCGCGCTTCGGACCGCGCCCGCGCTTGGATGCCGCCCAGATCGGCCACGCCCGCCAGCTCATCGAACAGGAAGACCGCCCCGTGACGGAAGCCGCTCGGCTGCTGGGCGTTCATCGCACCACGCTCTATCGCACGCTGACACCCTGAGCAAAGAGCGGCCCGGCATCCTTGACGTACCATTTTTTCCGTTTTCTGACGCGGCCCCTACTGCCAAGGTCATGCGCCCCTCTACCGGTTGTCTGCCAGCGCCGGCCTGAGCAATCCGGTTGGCGATGGCAACCGCCCCACCTCATCCGAGGGATGGTGCCCGCTTGCGCGTGGCGCTGCTCTCTGTCGGATGGACGCTGGGTTTCTCCCTGGCTTGCTCGCGGTGGGCGGACTCGGATGGCAGGACGGCTGCCTGGATGGACGGGATCAACCTTCTGCTGCTCGGTGGTTACGCATGGCGGGTCGCTGACCGCATGATGGGCCGCTTGCTGGCGGCGGCGGGAGCTCTCGGCGCGGTCGAGTTGCTGGCCGACTTCTTGTGCGTGCGTTGCACCGGCACGCTGGATTACGCGGTGGCCGGCTCGACCCTGGTGTTGGCATCGCCTTGGTGGATGCCGTCGTCGTGGGCCGAGGTGGCTGCGCAGGTGGGAATCGGCGAAGATGCCGCCATCCGTCGCTTCGGCCTTGTCCGTGGAGCCGCGCTCGGCAGCTTGCTGGGTGCCGTGCTGATCCCGGTTTACGAGGAATTGGCTTGGGGGGCGCACTGGTGGCGCGACCAACATTGCTTGTGCATCGGGTACACGAGCTTGGTCTTGGCAACGGTGCTGAAGCGGTGGTGTTGCAGGACGGATTTTGCTGGCTGGTCAGCGTGGCTGCTCACGCAACGACCGTTTGTGGCGCGGTGCATCATGGCGGCTGGTCTGCCTCCAGGCGCCAGCCGGACACTCTCTGACGAAACGCCTGGTGTTTGATCGAAGCCTGATCCGCGGCTAATCTATTCTCGCGATGCGCTGGCAAACCCTCTACGAAGCTCGCTGGATCTTTGCCGTTTTCTTCGTCTTCGCTGCGGCGAGTTTTCTGCTCAGCCCTTGGCTGGCGCTGATCTGGGTGTTGTTGATCTTCTACACGTTCTACTTTTTCCGCGACCCGGAGCGGACCATTCCCGCAGACGAAACGGCGGTCGTGGCCGCCGCCGATGGCGTGATCGTCGAGATCGCGGACGTGGAGGAGCCGGAGGTCGTCAAATCGACCATGCGCCGGGTGGCCATTTTCCTTTCCGTCTTCGATGTGCACACCAACCGGGCGCCGGTCGCGGGCACCGTGATTTATAGCGAACGGCGGATCGGCCGGATGCTCGACGCGCGCCATCCCGATGCCAGCCGGCTCAACGAATGCCGCACCTGGGCGATCAAGAACGCCGCCGGGACAGTGGTCGTCCGCCAGATCACCGGGGCGATCGCGCGCCGGATCGTGGCCTGGGCACAGGTCGGCCAGCACGTGGCCCGGGGTGAGCGTTTCGGCATGATCCGGTTCGGCTCACGGACGGAGGTTTACCTGCCGCCTACGGCGGAGTTTCTGGTCCGGGTCGGGGATCGGGTGCAGGGCGGCGCCAGCTTGATCGCGCGGCTGGGGGT
>CAXUFU010000032.1:0-1241 GCA_964250275.1 uncultured Chthoniobacterales bacterium
AGGCGCACCGTCAAACCTGCCGCCGAAAGAACGCCGCCGCTGGCGCGGATGCGTTCAACGAGGTGGCTGCGGTAGTGGCCCTCGACCTGCGCCTGCACCGCCGCCATGATGTCGGGCGTGCGCAGGTTGATGCGCTTGCGCGGCTCCGGCAAGGCGGTTGCGAGGGGTGGGTCGGCGGTCAGTGTGGCAGTATCCATGGAAATGCGTCGCACTGTTACGATAGCACACCGCCCGAGCAAGGGAACCCATCGCAGTCAGGGCGTCGAACGAGGATCGTGGGTGCGAGGGGCGACAAGCCCGCCTACTGGTTTTCGGAGGCCGAAGGATGGTTAACCAGAAGCACGCGCATTCCGCTGCTGGCGATCGGTCGTGCCTGCGCCGGTGAAAGCGACAGCGCATCCTCCCAATGCGGGAGCGCCTCGGACTTGGCCACCAGGAAAACGGTGCGCGCCGAGTGCCATTGCCGCGCAAAATCCTCCTCCGTCAAAAACAGGCTGGTGCCGATATGCAGCACCCGCGAGGCAAATTCGCCTTGCGGACTGGCGGAGACCCAGTGGATCTCGCGGTCGACATAGAATAAGAGGCTGGGATTATCCGCCGGCTCCCCGCAACAGACTAACAACGCCCCGGCGTCGGCGTGACGATTGGCGGCCAGCCCAATGCGTTTGAGAGAAAAGTAATCCTCCGCGACGCTGAGCCCCCGAGCCGCGCAACAGAGCACCGCGATGGCGGTCAACGCGGTCACGGGCAGTACCAGCCTCCAGCGGTCCTGCCGGACCAACCACAGTGTTCCCAGGCCCCCGGCGAGGAAAATCGCCGCGGCGACCCAGGCCAGGGGTAGTAGACTGCCCCAGGCCGCAACGGAAAAGCCGGCGACGGTGCCAGCCAGGGTATCGTTCATGGAGATGAGGCGGGCGGCGCCATCGTTGGCGGTCCGGATTTGCAGAAAACCTGCCACCGCCAACAGCAACACGCCCAGCAGCGTCAAGCTGAAGCCCGGAGCGACCCGCGTCCACTGCGGCAGAGATTTAGGCGAAGCGTCACCGGCATCGGCCCCCGCCCACAGGCGCGCCAGCCACAGGGCGACGGCTCCCCAGGCCGTCAGCAGGTAATAATCCTGGAGCGACGAGAACAGCAACGAAAGCGCCGTCACCCAGAACCAGCCGGTGAGCAGATCCCAGCCGAGGCGTGGCGCCGGCGCGCTGGGGCCCGCCGGGCGGCAACGCAGGGCGGGCCGCATT
>CAXUFU010000032.1:1304-5482 GCA_964250275.1 uncultured Chthoniobacterales bacterium
GATAACGGTTATTGAAGACGTGGCCGACCTGTTCGTTGATGAGCTGGTCATGCAGGAAACCCGGGTACCGCATCTGCATGGCGACGTACCACGGCGCCACGATGGCCAGGAAAAGCAGGGGACCGGCCGGGCGCAGGAGGAGCTTCCACACGGGCCGTGTGCCCGGGTGGCGCCAGGCGAGCAATCCGGCAACTACCAGCGGATACAGCGCCCCGTGCAGCCCTTTGCATTCCACGCCGAGAGCCATGGCCAACCAGGCGCCCAGCATCCAGCGCGGCGCAGCCGCGGGTTGTTGGCAGGCACTCAGCAAGCACCAGAAGGCCAGCGTGAGGAAAGCCGCCAGAAACGGCTCCGGCGCAACGAGATGGCAAAAGATGAACGTCCCAGCCATGGTCGCCAGGATCGTGGCCGCAGCCGCACCCAAGGCGTTGCCGCCGATGCGTTGCCCGACCAGGAAGGTCCCGGCAAACCACAGCAGTGAGAAGAGCGCATTGGGCAGCCGGGCCGCAAACGCGTTCACCCCGAAGACGCGCATCGACGCCATGAGCAGCCAGTAAACGAGCGGCGGCTTTTGCAGGCGCGGGATGCCATCGTTGGTGGGGATGTACCAGTGGCCGCGTTCCAACTGTCCCCGCGTGGCGGGCTGATAATCCTGGGGGCGGTCGAGCATCTCGCGCGCGGCGCCGGCGTACTGCGCCTCGTTTTCATCGAAGAGAGCGGGACCGACACTTGCGCCGATGTAGAGCAGCGCTACCAGAGCCAGCGGCAGCCAGAATAACGGCGCGCGCCAGCGCGCCGGCGGAGCGTTGACCGGACGCGGGCGGATTTGGGTCCGGACCGCGGCCATTTTGGCGTGGCTTTCGCGGCCGAAATGAACGTGCGGAAGGCCCGGATGAACGGCCCGATCACCAGCGCTCCACGAGTTGTCCGACAATGGTGCCATTGTTTCGTTATGGTGGCTGCACGCCGGGCGTATTCGATTTCCAAACGCCTCCCGGTTGTCGGAATTGCGGAATAGATTCTGCGTTGCAGGGCAGGTGCGCGAGCCTGATCCGGCCGGGATCGAAAGAGCGTCGCGGCCGGAGGCGGTCGGGCAAGACCTTCTGTCTTGCCGCCGGAGGCGATCCGGATAAACCGGTGAGCAAAGCTGCCTGTGCGGAAGAGCCTGGCGGCTACAGTTTAGGTTACATGCTCTCCGAGGACGGCGTTTCCTTCCTCTGCCGGATGCCGGCGCCGTCCGGCTCTAACTCTGCGCGGAAGTAGCTCTCCAGTTCCGCCCCGAAAGCCTTGGCAGACTGACCCGGCCCGGCGCGAAACCGCCGGCCCAAACGCACCGTGATCCGGACCGGCAACACCGGGATCCGCCACAACTGCCATCGCTTGCCCAAAAACAACACCGGCATGCCGATGAAGACCGTCTGCACCGGCGCTTCGGCCAGAGTCGCGATCAAGGCAAAACCCTTTTTGAAGCCGTTGACCGGCGCCTGCACGGTCCGCGTGCCCTCGGGGAAAATCAGGAGGTTTTCTCCCGCGCGCAAGGCGTCGCGGCCCTGGCGAATAAATTCGGCGCCGTGGTCGTTGCGCAAGTAACCGGACAGACGCGAGGAGAGGCCCATAAATGGGTTGTCCAGGATGCTGCGCTTCATCAAACATGTCAGCCGCGGCAAGCGCGCCAAAAAAAGAGTGGCGTCGAGCAGGCACGGATGATTGGGGGCGATCACCGCGCCGCGCAACGACCGCAACACCGCGATGTCGCGCGGATCGAACTCGACCCGGTAAACGCCTGTCTGCTCCATGATCCAAGCCCAGGCAGCCACTCCGCGGTGGATGATGCCTTGGCAAACACGCTGGCGGACCCGGCCGCGTGTGGCGAGCGCGGCGAGCAGGCAGGCGCAACTGACCCCCAGCGCCAGGATGCCATAACAAGGAAATCCCGCGATCACGAGCGCCGTGTCCCGCGACCACCGCCACCAGGAGCGCGCGCTGCCTCTTCCCGCGTTCGCCGCGGGCAGCGGGCACGGGAACGCCGGGAACAAACTCAACTCCGTCTCAGCCGGCTTTTCGTCCCGCGTCATACGGTCAGGATCGCAGCGTCTGGTCTGACCCCACGGCCGGTGCACCCGGCGCCACGGCCTCTCCGCCGCGCGGACGGCGCGTCGTGGTGTCCGGAGCCAGGGGTGGATTCATGGCGGTAAAATTGAACCACAAAAACGGGGTTTGCCGCAACTGCCCTTCCACCGTTTGCAAAAAGGTCTGGAAGTGCCGGCGCGCCGCCGAGAAGTTTTCTTGACGACCCACTCCCGGGTCTGGGTGAAACATCGGCGGTGTGAAGACCACCGTGACCGTGGGGTCTTCCTCGGCCGGAATCGCGTACGAAAGAAGCACCGGCCGTTCGTGCATGATCGCCAGGTGATAAATCGTAAACGGAAATTGCCGTTCCAGGCCGAAGAACCAAAAAGCCTCCCGCTTGGAACTGTATTCCGGCCGGTCGCACTGCATGGCCAGCGAGCAGCCGGCGCGCAAGGCATCGTTCATGGCCAGAATCAGCCGGCTCCAATCGTTGATCCAGATAAAGGTGACGTGCGACCCGTACCTTTGCGCCAGGCGATCCGTGTCTTCCGAATTGCCCACCTGCTTGCGGATCATGTGCACGCGGCCGCCGAGGTGCCCGAGGAAAAAACCGATGAGGTCCGAGTTCCCGAGATGCATGGTGCCGTAGAGCGCCGGACGCCCGCTCGCCAGCCACGCGCGCAGCTCGTCGCCGTGCCCGGCCGCGAAGCGCACGCGCGGCTCGTGCCCGTGGGCAATGGCGAGCCGCAGGTACAGATAACGGCTGAACGCGTAAAGATGCCGCCAGACGTCGGCCCAGCCCGGCTCACGGCCCAGCGCCAGGCGCAGATATTCGCGCGACCAGTTCCGTTGGCGCCGCATCACGACCAGAGCGATGGACGCGCCGACCCGCAGGCCGAACTGGTTGAACCACTCCGGCAGATGCTGCAGCGACCAGCCGATCCAGGCGTAGCCGCTTTCCGGGCCGGGGTTACGCTCCGCCAGGGCCTGGCGCCGCGCCGCCCGCCTACGGCGCAGGCCGCGGGTGAGGCCGTAACACAGCGCCGCGATCCCGCACGCAGCCAGAGCGTAAGGCCAGGGGAAGTTCATGTTTTCTCAGCGCAAAGTCCCCGCTTAGCGCTACTTTCGCAACGCGCAGCCGCTCAGAACCACGACAGCGTGATCTCGCCTCCGGCAGGACTCAAGCAACGCATCTCCTGCCGGTCGCGCACCGCGAAGAAAATCTGCCGCAGATCGCCGTCGACTGCCGGCTGGCACTCAACGCGGCCGTTTTCATCGAGCAGCTTTTCGCTTTCGGTCCACCGCAGTTCGCCCAAAGCGCCCGGTGGCGGCGCGGCGGAACTCGTTTCACGCTCCAGTGGTGCGAGCGCCAGCGCAAAGGCGAACCCGACGTTGGAAGCGGCATCCAAATCCCGAAACCAGGTGCCGACTTCCTCGCCGCCGGTCAGCAGCACGTGCGGGACCGGCGTCAGCAGCGCCATCAAGGCGGCTTGGGCGCTGAGATGCGCCTGGCCGGCGAGCGGCGTCAACTCGCGCACGGGGCAACCGCGCGTGATCAACACCTGCTCGATGGCGCTCGGGTGAATGGACGTCTGGAAGTAAAGCGGGCTGGCGGCGGGAAAACTCTCCAGATACTTTTCGGTGGCCACCGGCTCGGCAAACGTCGTGGCGTACACGACCGCGTCCTCGGGCGCGATGGGGAACTCCCGGAGCGTCTCGCCGAGCAGCAGGCCGAGCTTCGACATGCGGCGTACCGCGTTGGGCGGGAAGTTGCGCGACCACACCCGGACACGCTCGATCGGCAGGACGTCCTCATAGGGCCCCTCGGCCGCTGCCCGCACGACGTAGCGGCTAAGCATAACAGAGCAAAAACGCGTAGTGCGCGCCGCCGAAGGCAAAACTATTGAGCACCACGCCATCGAAGCCGGCGAGGTCGAAGTTTTCCGTGGCAACTTCCGCGCTGAAGCACGGTCCGGACGTACCGATGGTGCCCGGCGCCCGGCCGCAGCGCACGCTCTCCATCGCCAGCGTCATCTCGACGAGGCCGCAACTGCCCAGCGTGTGGCCGAGCGCGCCTTTCCAACTCACGAGCGGCGCGCCGGGAAAGC
>CAXUFU010000032.1:5492-6691 GCA_964250275.1 uncultured Chthoniobacterales bacterium
GGCCATGTGCCGCGCTTCGAGGCGGCCCGCTTCGATCGTGCCGGTGCCGTGGCCCTTGATCCAGACGCTACGCCCGGCGGCGGCGCTGCGCAGGCGCGCGCCGAGTTCCGCCATGCCGACGCCTTCCGGGTGATTGCCGGTGAAATGATACATCTCGTTGCAGCCTTCCTGCGCTTCCAGCCGGAACCCGGACACCGAGCGGCCGCCGGGCCCCAGCGGCGCCACCACCGCGAAGGCCGCGCCATCGCCGAGGCCGATCGCGCCGAACTCCCGCTCCGCGTACGGCGCCGGCATGGCGCCGAGCAAGATCTTCATGGCGTGGAAGCCGGCGGCGACAAAGGGACTCAGGAAATCGTAGCTCACCACCAGGGCTTCGTCCGCCAGCCCCGCCGCCACCTGCCGCGCAGCGTACAACAGACCCAGGTTTGACGAGACACAAGCGTGAGAAAAATGCGTGATGTTCGGTCCCCAACCCAACTCGTGGCGAAAGAAGTCCGTCAGTCGTTGCGGCAGGATGAAGGGCAACTGCCCCGGTTGCGGGTGGCGATAGTGCGCGTAGAGATTATCGATCCCGAAGTTGCTGCTGGTGATGCAGATCGGATAGCGCTCGCTGCCCCACTGCCGATCCGGAATGCCCGCCAGCATCCGGAAAAACGGGGCGGCCCAGCGGGGCGTGTCGCCGGTGGCCGGTTGCCAGGGATTGCAGAGGGCCAGCGGCACGGGATCGCCGCCGTCGCAACCCAGCACGGGTTGGAAGCTGAGCGCGGAGGCACCGTCCAGAAGCCGGTCGAGAGTGGTGGCGGCATCACCGAGCGACGTGAGACATCCCGCCGCGGCCAAGCCGACGCCGCACGGCATCCTGTTTGCGCCGCCGCGCGGAGTTTCCGGGCGCCGCCGGGGTTGAGCGAGCGGCGGCTCAGGCAGGAGGCTGATGCTCATGTTCCGCGGTCACCATAGAGGCGCGCAAGATTGATAATCAACCCCCAAAAGCACGTTGGCGGGCAAGTCGCCGCGCAGCGGCATCCAAGAAACGGTAGGGATGGGTCTCCGACCCGGTCCCTGGCTGTCTGGCAAACGTGCCTGGCAACGGATTGCGCCATACACAGGCACGCCACGTTGGCGGGCAAGTCGCCGCGAAGCGGCCTCCAAGAAACGGTAGGGATGGGTCTCCGACCCGGTCCCTGGCTGTCTGGCAAACG
>CAXUFU010000032.1:6791-8555 GCA_964250275.1 uncultured Chthoniobacterales bacterium
TGCCGGAAAATGGATCGTGCCATACACAGGCACGCCTTCCAGACAGTCAGGGACCGGGTCGGAGCCCCATCCCTACCTTTTTTCAAAAAAGATTACGCCACCGCTTGCCGGCGCTCCTCGATAAACGACGCCAGTTTCGCCACGCTTTGGAACGCCAGCAGGGCCTGCTCGCTGTTGGCGACCTTCACCCCGTACTCACGCTCCACGTTCAAGGTCAGTTCCAAGGCATCGATCGAATCCAGACCCAGGCCGGTTTTAAACAAAGGCATTTCGTCGCCAATATCCTCCGGGGTCACATCGATGAGATTCAATCTCTCCACGATCAAGCGTTTGAGATTCTCGCGTAATTGGGCGGTGCTTTCCATGCGGGTTCGGTGGCGGCAGCCGGCCGAACGGAACCGGTGCGTCATCCTAATCCACGCATCGGGGCGATGGCAAGGAGATGGAAGCCTCCAGCCGCAGGCCCCGCGAAAGCTCCAGGCGCCGGCTTCAGTGGGCCGTTGCTTGCACCTTGATCTCGAACTGAAAGGTCGCATCGTCGATCGCCTCGGCGGTGCCGTTCAAGCGCAAAACCAGGCGTTGATCTTTATCCGGGCCGACCGGGACGGGCGAAGCAGCCAAAATGGTTTGCGGCGGGTCGGCGTCCGTATGGCCCGGGTAGTAATTCCATTTCATCAGCGCGCCGGACGCGGGATCGTGGAATTGGCTGACCGCGGCGGGCAGGCCCGCCCATTTCATGCCGGGCAGATCTTGCCGCCAGTTGATCTCCGCGATGCTCGACGGGTATTTCCCGCCGTGTTCATCCGCGTGCAGCTTGAGCGCCGTGCCCAACATCTTCAGATGCGCGAGCTCGGCCGTGCCGGTGTCGGAGCCGTGGCGGCCGCGGGCGGAAAGCAGCCCAAGCAACAACCCGAGTCCAACCAGCAGGGCCGCAGCCAACAGCGCGGTTGCCAGCCATGGCCGGGCTTCCCCAACACTGCCTGCGCCGCTCGTGGGCATTAGAGAAGAACGAGACGGGTGCACATGCGCGTGGAGGTTTTGGCATATTCGTCCGAAGCGCGCGAGCAGTTTCCATTAATCGAGCCGGGCTCAGTGGCACGAGAATCGGAAAAGCGAGCCAGCTAAGAGGCACGCGCCGGGAAAGTCGCTCTCCCGGCGGATGGATGGTAAGCATGGCGCCGATGGACCCTTGGATGCGGCTGATGCGGCAGGGCAATTTCGCCGCTGCCTGGAAACACAGCGATGGCGTCCTGGCCCGACGCCGCGGCGCACCTTGCTGGCATCTGCCACGGCACGAGCAATACCTCTGGGACGGCAACTCCTTGCAGGGCAAGCGGGTGCTGGTCCGCTGTTACCATGGCCTGGGCGATACCGTCCAATTCATCCGGTACGCGGCATTGCTGGCCGAGATAGCGGCCGAAGTCATCGTGTGGGTCCAACCCGCGCTGCTCCCGCTGGTGCGCACGGTCCGCGGCGTGGATCGCGTGCTGCCGCTGCACGACGGCGCGCCCGCGGCGGAGTTCGACGCCGACGTGGAAATCATGGAGTTGCCGCACATTTTTCGCACCACGCTCGCCACGGTACCGGCCGCCGTGCCGTATTTGCACGTGGCGCCCGCAGCCGCGTTGCCGCCCGGTCCGGCCGGCGGGAAACCATCGCCCGGCCTGAAGGTCGGCCTGGTCTGGCAAGCGGGCGCTTGGGACGAGCGGCGTTCGCTGCCGGCAGCTTTGGCCGCGAGGCTGGCGCAGGTGCCCGGCCTCACGA
>CAXUFU010000032.1:8565-10431 GCA_964250275.1 uncultured Chthoniobacterales bacterium
GTCCTGCAACGCGGCCCAGGCCTGACGGACTGGCCCCGCGGCGTGGGCGTTTTCGCCGGCAGCGACGACGTCGCACAGACGGCTCGGACGATGCGGGCGCTAGACCTGGTCATCAGCATCGACAGCCTCCCGGCGCACTTGGCCGGAGCGCTGGCCGTACCGGTCTGGACCCTTCTGCAGGCCGAGGCCGACTGGCGCTGGCTGGAGCAACGCACGGACAGCCCCTGGTATCCCACCATGCGGCTATTCCGCCAAGCCGCGGACCGGCCCGGCGATTGGTCGCCGGTGATCGCGCAGGTAGAGGCGGAACTCGCGCGTTTTCGTTAACCCGGGCGGACTTGAGGTCTGGGGACTGGGCGCGGCGCGGAGACGGCAAAAGCGGCGCCAATTTTCATCACCAATCTCTGGCCATTTTCATTGTCAAAAGCTCGCGTTTCTGCTTAGGCTGGCGGCCTATGTCCACTCACAACCGGGTTGTTTTTCCACGTCACATTTATAGCCTCGATGCGCTCCGCGGTTTGGCTGCACTCGGGGTCGTGCTCTGGCACTGGCAACATTTCTTCTGCGGAGGCGCCGCACCTGCGGGTTTCATCCCCGCGCACCAACCTTTTTACAGCGCGTTTTCGCTGCTCTACACCGGCGGCTGGCGCGCCGTGGACCTCTTCTTTTGCCTGTCCGGCTTCATTTTCTCCTGGCTGTATTCGGACCGGATTGCGCAGGGTGAAATCTCCTTCAAATCCTTTGCCCTGCTCCGCTTCTCCCGACTTTACCCGTTGCACTTTGCCACGCTGCTCTTTTGTGCGGCCGGCGAGGCCTTTTTTCGGCACGAGTACGGCCAATCGTTTGTTTACCAATGGAATACCGTGCGGCAGTTTATCTTGCAGCTCGGCCTGGCTAATAGCTGGTTGCCTTCCGGCCGCGCTACCTTCAACGGCCCTATCTGGTCCGTCTCCGTGGAGATCTTCCTTTACGGCATCTTCTTCGTCGTTTGCGCGGTCGACTGGCGTCGTTGGTGGCAGCTTCTCTTGCTCATCGTCGCGGGCCTGCTCACTTGCCAATGCGGCAACCTCAACATCGGCCGTGGCTTGCTCTCCTTTTTCATCGGCGCCGCAGCGTACAGCCTCTGCCTCCACCTGGTAGAACGCGGTGTTTCGCGCCCGTTGCGCTGGGCTCTGACCTTGGCAACCGCTGCTCTCTGGCTCGGCGTCAAAGCCGTCCTGCGCCCCGATTTTGCCTACGCCTGCTATCACGCCCTGCCTCTTTACCGGGCCTGGACGTGGCACGGCAAGGACGTGGCCGGCGCCGTGCTCGTTCTGAGCTGGAAGTTCGCTCCGGAACTCCTGCTCTTTCCCTGCACCATTCTCACGCTTGCGCTCTGGGAAGTCCACCGCCCCCTGCCTTCCGCCCGCCTCGCCGGTCTCGGACAGATCAGCTACTCGTCCTATCTGCTGCACTTCCCTTTGCAGTTGGTTTTCGTCACCGCGACCCGCTCGTTGGGCTGGTCCAACAGCGTCTACTACTCGCCGTGGATGCTCGCCTCGTTCTACGCGGCCCTCTTGCCCCTGGCGCTGCTTTGCTTCCGTCACTTTGAACTCCCCTGCCAATCCTTCCTGCGGGCGCAGCTTTTGCCCCCAATCGACACGAGGCTACGCACCCTGGCGCGGGGCGAAGAGCGGCAGATCGCTGTGCGAGCCACTTCCTGACCATTCCGCCTGGGACCACACCCACAGTGCCGGGGAGGAATGCGCCGCCACTGTCGAAAAGCGGCTGCAGCTAAAGGCCGCGGCGGGTTTTGTCGTCCTCGCCGGAGGGCCGTGCAGGGCAATCGAAGGGCGGGCGCTTCGCCTGCCGGGGACAGCGCCATCC
>CAXUFU010000032.1:10441-12620 GCA_964250275.1 uncultured Chthoniobacterales bacterium
GCAGCATACCGGTGGGGGGGGGCGTGCGCCGGGGGGGCCCCGCCCCCCCCGCGGGGGGGGGCCCCCCCCGCCCTACAAACGGAAGCACACGGCACGCGGGCCCGACAGCAAGGGACCGGGTCGGAGACCCATTCCTAACTTGGGTTAGAAGTGCGCCGTGACGCCGCCGCGCAGCTCCCGCGGCTCCGCGGAATGCGTCACGATGCCAGACTGTCCCGCCGCGGGCTGACCCTGCAAGCGGTAAGTGTAGTAGTAATCGATATCTTGCCCCTGCAACCGTTCCGGCACCAGCCACGGCAGCGCCAACGCGCCCGCCATCGCCGCCAGTCGCCGCTGGCAAACCCACCTTTGTCCCGGCCGCGAACGTGTCACGCGGGAAGGTCCTTGCCCGTGGAGGTCAGGCTGAACTTGCCGTGCTTGACGCCTTTGACGCCGATGAGCCGGCTGGCAAAGCTTTTGAGCGTGGAAGACGTTCCTTTAAGCACGATCACTTCGAGACAGTGATGGTGATCCAAGTGGACGTGGAGGGTTGAAACGATGAGGCCGATGAAGTCGTGTTGGAGCTCGGTCAGCAACTGCTGGAACTGCGGTTTGTGGTGGTCGTACACGAGGGTGACCGTGCCGGCCGCGTCGTAGTCCGCGTTGTCCTGGCGATGGTCGACCAGGCGGTCGCGCATCATATCGGCAAAGGCGAGCGAACGGTTCTTGTAACCTTGCGTTTTGCGCAACTGGTCGAACTGGCGCAGGAGGACCTTATCGGCGGAAACGCTGAAGCGCGCCGCGCCCGGTTTTTGCTTTGGCTTTTCGGGTGATGGCACAAGCAGACGTAACACGATCCGGCGAAAAAAAGGCAAGTTAGAAGTACCGCGCGCGACCCGATCCCCTAGGTTGCGCGCAGAACGCAAAAAGCGCCGGCCCGTCTTGCAAAGACGAACCGGCGCAGAATGAGCGCCTCTGCTGGAGGCTTGCTGATTTTTACGCAGCCAATGGCCTACTTGATCGCGCCGTTCATCCCCTTCGGGAAGAAACCGCCGGGCGTTTTAGTGGGGCTGGCGTACACGATGCGCAAGACCTGGGTCGTTGTCCGGGAGAACGCCAGGGAGTTCGAGTCCGTCGGGACGATGTTCGCCTTGCCGTCTTTGACGATGCCCATGTCTTTCTGCACACCAGGGCTGCCGACCGCATCGCGCAGGTTGGAGATCTTCTGCACCGTCTCGATGATCGAGCTGTTACCGGCTACCATCGACTCGGCGTAAAGCACCGTGCGCACTTCCGAAGCGTGGTAAGCCTCGACGGCCAGAATGCCGGCGGCGGCACTGAGGTAGGTCTTGTTGGTGATGAGGGGCGCGCCGCCATGGTACGCCGTCACGCCGACATCTTCGAAAATGAAGGCACCGAGCAAAAAGCTGATGTCGTCCGCGAACGGGTCAAAGGAACTCGCGATGCCTGCCGCCGAGGCCAGTCCGTTGAAGCTGTTGAGCAGATCGATTTCCGGTTGGGCCACCTGAAGACCGCCGGCCGCGCTCAAGGCGGAGCGCAAGAACTTGACGTGATTGAGCTCGTCGTGAGCGATTTCGGCCGCGTACTCCGCGATCACCGGGTTGGAGAAGGTCACCTTTGGGTTGCTCTTGATGGTGACGCTGCCCGCCGGACCGTCAACGCCCCCGACGTCGACGCCTTGCGCTTCGATGCCCGCACCAGTGGTCGCGTAGATGTAGTACTGCGCTTCCAGGTACTCGAGGTTCAGCGCGAAGTTGAGCACTTCCGCGTCGACTGTCTCCCCGGCATAGGCGGCGTGAGCCTCCCGTGGGTTGAGCATCAGAGCGGCGGCCGGCGCAAAGGCAGCGAAGGCCGCACCGAGACTCGCCCGGCGCAAAAACGACCGGCGACCGGAAACATCCGCGAACTCTTTGGCAATTTCTTGTTCGATTTTCATGCAGCGTAACTCCTTCTGGGTAGCGTTGATTTAGCTCACGAGCCTTTCGGCGGAATGCTGAAAGGATCCGGCACCGCTGCAGAGACATCCGCCGCGCGAAGTGGCTCGGATGCCGGAGTATACGATTTAGCGCGGAAAGTTTTTTGCCCGTACCAGTAGCGGGTCCTAACGCCGGCAGATCCCGCGAACGATCCACCCAGGATTGTGGGGCGGGCGCCTCGCCTGCCGGGAACGGCGCATCCC
>CAXUFU010000033.1:0-12576 GCA_964250275.1 uncultured Chthoniobacterales bacterium
CTACAACTCGGAGGCCGCCTCTGGCCAGAGTATTTCAATAATACCGTTGCCGCCGCGTAGCACCATCCAAAAAAAGGTAGGGGCGGGCTCTCCGAGCCGTCCCAAGCTGTCCGGAGACCCTGCCACGGAAACGGCGCCTCCGGCAAACAAACCGGAATAGCTCGGACTGCAAGCTTGGCGACAGGTCTCGGGGCGAGGGCGACAAAGCCAACCCTTGTTAAGACCGGCAGCTTCGCTGCCAGCCGCTACTTCCACCCCACTTCGGCCGCGCTTTAATGGTGCCCGGCATGATGTACACCGTTGGTCGGAATCCAGACGAGAGCGACGCTCACCTGCGACGCGCTACCTTTGGCGCCATGGGCAGTGACCCTATAATGTAACGGCGGCTTGAGAGAGTCCCACGCGACATCGGTCGCGCTGTGCAGCGGAGCCTTTGTCACATCCCCGATATCGCCGAAAGGGATCGGCTTATCCGGCCAGCAATACCCATCGACTTCGGCGATTTTCTCATCCTTGTCTGCCTGGATGAATATCCACTCGTACGGCGCACCCGCCGCCAGCTTCCACAAGATCTTGATCCCACTGCCCTCGTCGTCGTTATCTTTTGGCTTCGAGCTTTTCGGCGCATTTGGCGGACTCCCAGCCGGCGGCTGCACCGTGTTGTCGTCATCGTCTTCGTCCTGATCTTTTTCCTCCCGGGCGCCGCCTTCCTGCACGGCGGGTGTTTTGGGATCGGCCAGCGGGTTGAGCTTTGACCGTGCTTCCCCCACGCGCATGCCAGGCGTGACCCCCAGGATGTCAATGCTGACGCGAACGGTGCGCGCGACCGCGGCGCGGGCTTCGTGCGAGGAAGGATCCAGCGTGGGGACCGGCGACGCCGACGGTTCTGAGTCAGCCGGAGTTTGCGCCCCGGCTTGCCCTGATGACAGGGTCAGCGTGCCAAAAGCGCAGGCGGCCGCCGCAAACCGCCGCAGCCTTGAGTACTCTCGCGGCACGACCGTATCTCAGGGGATTTTGTATTCGGTGCCACCACGCGTGGCATCTTCTATGGCATCGCCACCGGTCGTGTTCTCCTCAAAGGCCAAACCGCGCAAGCCACACAGCACCGTACCCGACGCCAAGTGGGTATAGCGCGCTGGATTCTCGGGATCCGGCCCGTTCGCCGCCAACTCTGTATCCAGGAACGTGTTCAACTTGGACGCCGAGACGCGCACGCTGACGGTATTGGTCGCGCGGTCAAACGCGCCTGAGTCAGCGGTGCCTTGCACCGTGTCCGTTGTACTGCCGTCGAAGTTCCGGACGACCGAGCCCCACGAATAGGTCGTGGCACCGGTGGTACCGGTCACCGCCTCAATGAAGAATTGGTCGCCGCGGTCGGATAAGCCGGTCGAATACTTGTTGCCCGGTGAACCGATGACGTTGCCGACCTCCGGGGCATTGGCCGTGAAAAACATCATCCAAGTGCTATCGACCGGGATACCCCCGGCGCTGACGCCGGAAACACTGACGGCGTTGAGCTGCGAAACAGTGGTCGTGGCGATGATCACCGGGCCCGCGCCCACATCCTGCGACTGATACTTGACCGACACAATATCCACGGGGCTATTGGAAGGAGTCCCGCCGACGAGACCATCACTCTGATCCTGGGCGTAATCGGTCACCTGTTCCCCATTCGGTCCTGGTTGTGCCGGCTGGGTCGCCGCTTCCGCCGTCAGGCTGCTGCCCGGGGTGGCGGGCGTCAGCGTGGTGTTCAAGGCAGACGCGCCGGTTTGCTGGCGCGTCACGTAGGTGAAGCCTTGGAAATCATTATGATCGTCCGTGTAGCCGATGATCGCCGCGCCGACCGGATCAAACTGGATCTGAAAATAGTCGATCAGATTCCGGTTCGGGGACTGACCAGTGACCGACAGACCGTTCAACGAGATATTAGCGGCGTGAATGGAATGGTCACTCGCCTGCGTGATGTCAAACTTGGGCGTATCGGTATTCGCGTCCGTCCCGAACGCGTAAAACACGCGCCATTTTGCCGTGTCGGCGTTGGTGGCATTGTCCGTGCCGTACCACACGACGCCTACCGTCCCCGGAGTCGGTCCCGGGGCGAACCACGGCAATAAATTGACATTCTCGCGGGTGTCGCTGGGATCATTAACCTGGACAGGATTGCTCCAGGTTTGCGCCTGATCCAGCGAATAGACCAGGAACACGTTTTTGCCGTCGGAATATACCGCGTACACGGTGTTGACCGTATAGACCAGGCCCGCTGTTTTCAGTTCCTTCTCGAGCTTCTTCTTCGAAAGGTGTTTCGCCTTGTCCTTCTTTAAGGTCGCTCGCTGAGCCTTGCTGAGACTGTCTTCCGCGGCGCCGACATCATGCTGGGCCACGCGCGTACAGAAGAAAATGTTCGCCGGTGTGGTTGAGGCCGTGGCCTGATATTTATTGAAGGTGGTCAAGGTCGAGATCAGACCGCCCACGCTGGTCGGCTTGCCCACGGAAACCGAGCCGTCATTGCCGCCGACATAGACCGTCCCATCCGCCTGGTCGACGTCGATGTAACCCGTCTGTGGAATCTGGCCGACCACCGCGGGCTCGTTGTAATTCAAGCCGCCGTCAATCGATTGCTGGATGAAGGCCACGCCGGCGCCCAGATTACGGTATTCCAGATACACGTCGTTATTGCCGATAAACTGCATCCACTGCCGGTCGTTGACCGGGACGCCGCCCGCGATGTTGCCGGCCACGTTCTTCGTGAAAGTCTGTCCCAGATCGAGCGAACGGAAAACGGTCACGTTCGCGGCCGTCAAGCTCGACATGGCCACCGCCGGGGCAGGGGTCGGCGTCGCGAGCGGGTTTTCGCCTGGTCCAACATCGAGCGGACCCGTGTAATTGCCGAAGCCCACCGCCACATCCACGTCCCCACCGCCAACGCCACCGGAGTTAAACGTCGGCAGCGTGCCCTTGCTGACGCCGGGAGGAGGGTTGGTCAGCGAATCCGGCATGCCGCGGTACTGCGGCTTGATCATCAACGGATCGTAAGTCGGGCTGCCCGGGACGAGGTCGAAGTACCAGAGGTCCACTCCCGCGGGCACGCCTTCAATGCCCGAGATGTAGTAATGGCCAGCCGCATCGATCCGGCTCGCGGGCTCCCCCTGCTGGGCAGCCGAGGGCGATTTGCAGGGCGTGTTGGGTGAAAAGGTGATCGTGCCGGAGTGCGTGTAAGAAGTGGCCAGCGTGGTAACCAGCGCCGCCGAGACCGTCGCCGCACCCGTGTAGTTGGTGGTGGCGGTAATCGCGTCCGGCGCGTCGAAGTAGTCCGCATTGACGTAGTAGACCGTATACGGCGCGTTCGTCGCCGGATCGATGTTGGCCGATGGGTCAAAGGAGGTTTTCTGCCCGTTCTCCGGCGCGCCGTTGTTCGAGGTGGCGATCACCGGCCCCGTCTCACTGCCCGCGTGGATGAACATATCGTAATCGTCGGCGGGATCGAGCCAGGTAAAGGTCACCGTGATCACCTTGCCGGTGCCTTTGAACGAGGCGGCGGCGGGAACGGTCAGGACGAAGTAATCATGGTTCAAACCGTCGATGGCGGTCGCGCCTTCCGGGTCGCTCGGTTCTGCCGGCCCGGTGGCAACGCCCTTCCAAGTGAGCGGACTTCCAACAGCGGCAGACTTGTCGCCGCTGTCCGGGCTGGCATTGGTTTCACTATTCGTGACCCCCGGAGTCAGAGAGCTGGTGCCGTCGAGATTGAGCGTGCCGTGGCCGGCGTCTCCTGCTCCCTGGCCATTGGTGTCAAACGGCTGCGCCCGCAAAAGTGGTGCGGCCGCACTGAAGGCAAAGAGGCTCGCGGCGGCGGCGAGAAGATAGAGTCTGGGTAGGCGCATACTTGGCTGTCGGTGTTGATGGTTCGAGATGGCGCTGTCACGGCGCGGCGGCGGTCACACAGGTGCACCGAGATCCAACACGCCGCGGCCAGCCGGAGTCTATAGACGGACCGCGGTTGACCTTAGGCCTCTCCGCTGCGGGACCGGGGAAAACGGACGGAGCGCGCCAGCAGCAGCAAAGCTCCCGCGCTCAAGAGCCAGGTGGTCGCGCCAGGTTCCGGCACACCGGTCAACGAGAGCGTCGTCGTGGCGTTGGCGACCGTCGGATCTCCGGTGTTGCCCAGAAAGATTTCGGCCGGCCCGTAGCCCGTCCCGGCATCCCCCTCGATCGGCGAGCTGTCGTTGGTGTTGGTGGTGCCCACAAACGCTGTCAGCAAGCCGCCGCTGGCCTGCAACGCGGCCACGATCGCGTTGCCCGTGGCGGTGCTGAGTTGGATGTTGCTAAACGACAGCGTGCTTTGCGCGTCGTTGGTCAAAAAGCCGTTGAGATAGAGCGGGCTGCCGTTCGCCTGCATGACTTCCGTGCCACCGGTCAGGCCCGTCACGGAGCTGAAGGTGCCGCCGACATACAGCACCAGGTGATTCACATCGAAATCGTTCACGCCGGTCGGATTGCCGCCAGCGGTCTCCTGCGCCGCCGTCGCGGAACTCCCGTTAAGCATGGTCAGCGTGATCGAGAGGGCGCTGATCTGCGTGAGCGCCTGATAGCTGCCGCTGAAATTGTAGCCTGTGCCAGTCGCTCCGCCGCCTGTGGTCAGCACGCCGGGATGATTGTTCGGACTGATGTAAACGTCTTGATTCGGATCGGGCGTGGTGTTCCCGGGGTCGGTCGCGTTGGTGGTTGCGCCATTATCCTCCGCCACGGTTGAGCTGAGGGTAATGGCTTGCGTGGAAGTTGGGCAGAGAACGGAGACCCCTAAGAGGATCGGCAGGCCGCAGGCCACGAGGCACCTGGATAGCACCGTGTGAGTCAATAAGTTCATGATGGAGAATCTGCCAACGCGGGCCCAGCCTAGTGACGCCAAGCTAAATGGCAAGCGCAATACCCGGGCGCGGTGCTGAGGTCTGCTCGTTCTTAACACACTGGCAAACAGTGCCTTACTCGCTAGCACAGATTTGCCTTGCACTCCGAAGGCAAAGAATTAAGACTCGCTTCAGTTTAGGTTCAGAAAGCTTAGGGGATTAACGGTGAACTCCGCCGGAGTGGCAGCAGGTTGATCCTGTCCGGAGTTCGAATGAGACCACAAGGGCAGGCGCGCGGGTACTTTCTAGAAGGCCTGGGCAGGCTGGCGTCGCTCAGGTCGAGCCGATCATCGTGTCCGACCACCTGAAATGAGAATCCTGATCGTGGAAGATGAACCGCGCGTCGGGCAGTTCGTCGAGCGCGGCCTGGAGCAGGTCGCTTATACCCCGACCTGGGTGCGCTCTTGTCAGCAAGCCGAAGCCAGGTTGGCCCAAGGATCGTTCGACGCTGTTATTCTGGATCTCAGCTTACCCGATGGGAACGGCCTGGACCTCTTGCGCCGCTGGCGGGTCACGGGTTGCAAAGCGCCCATCATGATTCTCAGTGCCCGGGACGCGGTCCAGGATCGCATCACCGGGTTGAATCTGGGCGCGGACGATTACCTGGCCAAACCGTTTAGCTTTGAAGAACTCCTGGCGCGAGTGCGTTCGCTGCTGCGCCGGAGTGGAGGCGAGAAAACAACGGTGTTCGAGCATCGGGGCCTCAGGCTCGACCTGCTTTCGCGCACCCTGCTTTACAGCGGCCAAAGCATCGAACTGACCTCACGGGAGTTCGCCTTGATGGAGTTGTTCATGCAAAATCCCGGCCGGGTGCTGACCCGGACCATGATCGCGGAGAAGGTCTGGAACTCCTACTATGACGCCGATACCAACCTGCTTGACGTCTACATGCGCCGGCTACGACTGAAATTGGAGACCGCTGGCGGATCACCCTGGTTCAAGACACTGCGCGGGGTTGGCTACCAACTGCTATGAAAAGTTTGGGCGCGCGTCTGACGTTTTGGTATGCGGCCGTCGTGATGTGCACGGTGGTTTCGACGATGATGATCGGCTACTGGCTCCTCCGCCAGGAGCTGGTGCACGGGATCGATCTGCTCAATGCCGCCGAGTTCCGAGAGATCTGCGACCGGGTGCAAACCGGCCCGCGTCCGGTGGCGCAAAGTGAGTTCTTGGCACGCCTGGGCCAGCACGCCAGCCTGGATCAGGCGCTCTACTTTTTTCAAGCTCGCGAACAGCATGGAGCCGTGCTGTTTCGCTCGCCGAACATGCACCACGTGGTCTTTGCCGACCAACCCGCGGGTCAGACCAACCGCACCGCCGCGTTCCCGGAGTTGGGAGCCGTGCGGGTGGGGCAGTTCAACATCGACGGTTTCCAGGTGCAGGTCGGGAGTTCGCTTAACGGCATCCACCAGTTCTCGGGTAGCTTTTGGCAGGTGGGCCTGATCGTTTCGGGTCTCGCGCTGGTCTCGAGCATCTTCTTCGGCCATCGTCTCAGCCGGCTGGCGTTGGATCCCATCCGGCGGATCCAGCAGACCGCGCAACGCATCAGCGCCAACAATCTCAGCGCGCGCATCACCACGGCTGGCGGCAACGACGAAGTGGCGGACTTGGTCCTGCTGCTCAACCAGATGTTCGATCGGCTGGAGGCGTCGTTTGAGCGGCTGTCGCGTTTTGCCGGGGATGCGTCGCACGAGTTGAAGACGCCGCTTTCGTTGATCCGCCTCCAATCGGAAAAGCTCTTGCTGCACGGTCATCTGGTTCTTGGCCAGCAGGAGGTCATCCAGCAGCAACTGGAAAGCATCAACCGCTTGAACTCCGTCATCGACAGTTTGCTCTTTCTGGCCAAGTCGGAAGTCGGGGCGATCCGGCCAAATGTGGAGCGGCATCAAACGGTCGACTTCATCGAAAGTTTCCGCGACGATGCCAAGGTCCTCTGCGAAGATCAGGACGTCGGTTTCGAAGTGGCTCGAAACGAACCTGGTACGGCCTCCTTTGACGCAACCCTCGTTCGCCAGGTGCTGCTTAACCTGATGACGAACGCCTTGCGGGTCACACCGGCAGGAGGCTGCATTACCGTCGCTTCATGGCAGCAAAATGCCCGCTGGAAAGTGGCCGTCGAGGACCGCGGTCCGGGCTTGCCGGAGGCCCAGCTGAAGCGGGTCTTCGAGCCGTTTGCGCGGGTTGACCTGCCGGTCGATGGGCAAGCCAGCCACGACGCCGGGTCGGGCCTCGGGCTCGCCATTTGCCGGGGTGTCCTCGAAGTGCACCATGGAATTATATACGCGGAAAACCGGCATCCCGGCCCCGGGCTCCGCGTCTCCTTCGAACTGCCAGCGGCTGTCGAAGCCCAGGAGTTGGACCTCCAGGCGATGGTGGCGGCGAATCATCGCGATTGATACCGCGGAGCCTTGTTCGTGCGCCGCGGTAACCCAGCAGTAGGGCGCAAGGAGCGGCTGACAATCCATTCAGATAATTTTCAGTTTTGTGCTTGCCTCGGGAATCCTCAATCGATATTCCCAGGGCGCCATGAATTTCAGGGAGCGAGAGAAGCATCTCACCGGGGCCGTCTTGCTTGCCGGGCTTTGCGCTGCAATCTTCGGTGCCACGAGTTCGATGTCGGCCCAGGACCTGACGCGTTCTGCGCTGGTCGCCCAAGCGGATGGTTCCACCGCGACAGAAAATGATCCGACTACCGAGCAAAGCAGCGGCACCAACGCAAACACGACGGTGGTTCCCACCGTGGTCGTCAATGGGTCTGCTGATCTGCCAATCGATCCAAGCCGCCAAATCAGCGTTGACCCGAGCCAGGGCATCAAAGTTTACACGATAGAAGCTGCCGAGATTCAAAATTTATCCGAGGGCGCCGACACCAAATTTACCGAGGTATACGAGAACTCGCCCGGCGTCAGTCAGGATGGACACGGCATTTGGCATATCCGCGGAGAAGATTCCGGCACCTCCTATCTGATCAACGGAGTCCCGCTTCCTCGCGGCATCATTAATTCCACCTTCGGCCAGAAATTCGACAGCCGTTTCGTCAGTAGCGTGTCGTTGTTGGATGGCGCTTTACCCGCCCAATACGGTATCACCATCGGAGGAATCTTGGACATTACCACCAAGCAGGGCTCGGACTTGGAGGGCGGCACGGCTTCATTCTATGGCGGTAGTTATGACACCACGCAGCCGAATCTCTCGTATGGCGGAGTTTGCGGCAGCGTGGACTATTACTTCCAGGCAGGCTACGAAGGAAATGATCTCGGCATCGAGAACCCCACCAGGAGTTCGTATCCGCTCCATGATCATACCGACCAGTTCAACGGTTTCTTCTACCTCTGCGATCATCTGGATAAAAGCAGCCAGTTGACGTTTATGTTGAGTGGGTCCCACGACTACTTTCAGATTCCCAATACCCCGGGGCTCCCAGTAGCTTTCACGCTGCCGGATGTGTCCACCTATGATTCGGCTGACCTGAAATCGGTTCAAGTCGAACAGCAGGACTACGGGATGGTCTCCTACCGAAGAGTGAGCGACGGCTTCACCCTGCAATCGTCGCTGATCAGCGGCTATGCCCAAACCGCGTTTCACCCTGATACCATTGGCGACCTCATTCTCAATGGCGAGGCCAGCGCGCAAAGCCGGGAACTGATCGAAGACACGTGGCAGACCGATATGAACTATCGGATCAACGACGATCACCTGCTTAAATGGGGCCTCAACCTCACCAGTCAGGTCGAATCAGCCACGGCGAGCACCACCGCTTTTGCGACCGATGCATCCGGGAATCCGACTTCGAACATTCCCCTCACCATCGGGGATAGCCAGAACAAGGATGGCTACTATTACAGTCTCTATGTGGAAGATCAATGGCAGCCGACCCGTCAGTTGACGGTCAATTACGGACTCCGCTTCGACCAACTGTACGAATACGTCATTGAAAACCAACTCAGTCCGCGGATAAACTTTGTTTACCAGGCGACTCCTTCCTCGACCCTGTTCTTGGGGTATTCACGGTTCTTTGCTCCGCCGCAAGAGGAATACATTTCTCCATCCAGCGTCGCCAAATTGAATAACACCACCGCGACCGCCGCCTCGGAGACAACCGACGACCGGCCCAGAGCGGAGCGGTCGCACTATTTTGATCTTGGGATTACTCACCAGTTTACGCCGGGTCTGAAGGCCAGCCTAGAGGGCTACTACAAACAGGAAAAGAACGTTAATGACGAGGCTCAAGTGGGGTTCTCCCAAATCTACACACCCTTTGCCTATGCGCACGGTTACTACACTGGCGTCGAACTGGCGTCGAGTTATGCCCGGGACGGATTTAGCGCCTTTGTCAATTTAGGGGTGAGCCGAGCCATGGGGAAAGATATCAATGCCAGTCAAATCCTCTTCCCACAGGATCAGTTGGACTACGCCCAACATTATGTGCATGTGAATCACGACCAGACTATCACTCTTTCCAGCGGCGCTGCCTACACCATCTCTCATTCAACGATCCACCTGAACGCGTTTTACGGCAGCGGGTTCTTCGATACCCCCGACAGTTCGGATCAAGATCCGGATCATTTTACGGTCAATCTCGGCGTCTATCACGACTTTAAGATCTGGAAGAACCAGAAGGTGACGGTGCGCTGCGACGTGGTTAACCTCTTCGACAAGATATACGTGATCCATCCAGGCGGCGGCGTCGAGACGTTTGCCGCACAGTACGGTCAGCGCCGGAGCATCTATGGAGGGTTGGATTATAGATTCTAGTGTCGTGTCACAGTAGTTTCTCAACAGCCCGCCTAGGTTCTACTCATCCGCGGTGCTGGACGCGTCGCGACCGCCTTCGGCCTTTGTCTCGACCGGGATGAACAGCGCGGGAACATCGCTCTGGCGAATGAGCGTGTTAACCTGCGGCAACTCGCCGGTCTTGATCTGCTGCCAGGCTTTTAACTGTTCATCCAGGTGTTGACCCAAATACTGGCCCAGCGCGATTTGCGGCTGGGTCGGTGCAGTATCAGCTCCTTCAATGGTGTGGCTGAACGTGTCGTACTCCTCGTTGAGCATGTTCGGAAAGGCGAGGTTAGCCTCTGACCCTTCCATGTCCACCTGGATGAGCACCTCTTCGACGGCGCTCATCTTTTTGTGCAGCTCGTCCGCTGCGGCTAGCGCCGGCTTGAGGCGAGGATCGGCGTCGAACCGCTTGTGCAGCGCGGAGATCTCCCCCTCGATGGCGCGGATCTCATTCACGGCGCGGTGCAACGACGTAATCTGTTCGCGCGTTTGCAAGGCAAGCGCGAACTGCGCCGGCAGTCCCGACCCATCTTTGACCCGCGGATCGAGCGCGAGTTTGAGGGGAGCCGTGACACTCTTGCCTTCGGCGGTCAGCCGCACGCTGTAGTCGCCCGGGAGTGCAAGCGGGCCGACCGGACCATCATCGGAATAGAACGAACCGGGAATCTGCACGGGATCCTCATAGCGCAGGTTCCAGGCGTAGCGGTTCATGCCCGCCTGGGCGGGGATCTTGGTGGCTTCTTCGACGCGGTCCGGCCACTCGGGCGGCTGATCGCTTTTCTTCTCCTCCTGGCTGGAAAGCTTGCGCACGACCTGCCCCTTGGCGTCGAGGATCTCGAGGGTGACCTCTCCTTTGGGCGCCGTCTTGAAGTAGTAGTCGATGATCGCGCCGGGCGGCGGGTTTTGTCCCAACGGCCCATGCTTCTGGATTTCATCGGGGTAGTGCAAGCGCAAGGCCGTCTGCGGCTGATAGAGCAACATGTCCACGCCGGCGCTCTCCGGGCGGACCTGGCGCAGCGGCGTCAGATCATCGAGCACCCAAAAAGAACGCCCATGCGTGGCCACGACCAGATCGTCGCCTTTGACCACCAGGTCATGCACGGGTGAGTTGGGCAAATTGAGTTGGAGCGGTTGCCAATGTCCGCCGCCATTGAAGGAGACGAACACGCCGATCTCCGTCCCCGCATACAGCAGCCCGGGGCGAACGGGATCCTCGCGCACGGCGTGGACGAAGGCGCCGTCCGGCAGGCCGTTTGTGATTGAGGTCCAGGCGTGGCCGGCATCGGTCGTCGCGTAGATGTAGGGCTTGATGTCATCGAGCTTGTGCCGGTCCACGGCAAGATAGGCCGTGTCGGTATCGTGCGGCGACGCTTCGATGAGATCGATCGTGCTCCATTCCGGTAAACCGGCGGGTGTCACGTTCTCCCAGTGGGCGCCGTCGTCGAGCGAGAGGTGGACCAGGCCATCATCCGAACCGGCCCAGAGCATGCCGGGTTTCCGGGGCGAGACGGCCAGGGCAAAGATCGTGTCATAGTATTCGACGCTCGTAATGTCCTTGGTGAGCGGCCCGCCGGAGGGTTGCTGCTTGCTCTTGTCGTTTCGGGTGAGGTCCGGGCTGATTTGCTGCCAGTTCTTACCTTGATCGGTCGATTTGAAAACGTACTGCGCCGCGGTGTAGAGTGCGTTTGGATCCTGCGGCGCCAGCAACAACGGTGAGGTCCACTGGAAGCGGTATTGCAGATCGGCCGCGCCATGGCCGGAGTTGTCGAGCGGCCAGACGCTGATGTCTTGCGACTGTTGCTCGCGCTTGTCAAAGAGCACGATGCTGCTCTCGCTATCGGAATAAATCATGTGCCAGTCGCGCGGGTCGGGCACGACAAACCCGCACTCGCCGCCACCGGCCTCAAACCAGTCCTGGCGCCCGATGGTGCCGGAGTCCGTCCGGCTGGCGATACCCAGGTTGGAGTTATCCTGTTGCGCGCCGTAGATGTGGTAAGGGAACGCGTTGTCCGTTGCGACGTGATAGAACTGCGCCGTCGGCTGGTTGTTCTCCGTGGTCCAGGTGTGCCCGGCATCCGTCGAGACGCTGGCGCCGCCATCGTTGGCATTGATGATCCGGGCGGGGTTTTGCGGATCGATCCAGAGACCATGGTGATCGCCGTGCGTCGCCGGGAGCAAAGCGAAAGACCTGCCGCCATCCGACGAACGGAACAACCCGGTGTTGAGCACGTAAAGCGTGTCGACTGCTTTCGGGTCGGCGTAGATCTTGGAGAAATACCAGGCGCGCTGCCGGAACCTGCCGTCTTGATTGACGCGCAGCCAGTGCGTGCCGCCGTCGTCCGATTGGAACAGGCCGCCTTCCTTGGCCTCGATCGACGCGTAAACGCGGTTGCCGTCCGCACCGGACACGCTCACGCCGATGCGGCCCAGGATGCCATCGGGCAAGCCGTTGCCTTCCAGATGTTGCCAGGTCGCGCCCCCATCCCCGGAGCGGTAAAGTCCGCTGCCCGGCCCGCCACTGGAAAAGTACCAGGGTTGGCGGCGCGTCTGCCACAGAGCGGCAAACAGGATGTTGGGATTGTGCGGATCGAAAACGACGTCGATGCCCCCCGCCTCGTCACTGTTGCCGAGAACCTTTTGCCAGGACTTTCCGCCGTCGGTCGTGCGAAAGATGCCGCGCTCGGCGTTCGGCCCGAAGGCATGGCCCAAGGCAGCGACAAAGACCGTGTTCGGATCGTGCGGGTGAACGATGAGCGCGCCAATCTGCCGGGAATCCTTCAAGCCGACGTTGTGCCAGGATTTGCCGCCGTCGAGCGACTTGTAAACGCCGTCTCCATAGGAAATGTTCCCGCGGATGGCAGCTTCTCCGGTGCCGACATACAGAACGTTGTGACCC
>CAXUFU010000034.1:0-12285 GCA_964250275.1 uncultured Chthoniobacterales bacterium
GCGCGCAGGCTGCCGGCCGCGGCGAGCAGCGTCAAGACGCCCCATAGCGCCAGCCGCCGGCAGCTCGCCACCCGGCCTTGGTTAATGAGGATCGAAGGCATTGGCATTGGTCATGGATTCCAGTTCCGGCAAAGGGAGTTTCTCGTCCGCGGCTGGCGGAAAGGCAGGGGTCTGCGCGGCACGGGCGGGCAACCCATCGTGCGCCACCAGGGCCATGGCGCGGGTGATGGGGATGCGAGCGATCCCGCGGGCCTGGTCCGTCCAGCCGTAGCCGTCCAGCCGCTGGTGCGCCAGCCGGTCGATAGTATCCCAGTCCTTGGCGATTGTGGTCTTTTCCCGCGGCGCGTATTGGAACTTCTCCTCGCCGGGCTGCACGGGGATGGCGTTCGTGTTCGCGTACATGCGCTGGTACATCAGCCCGAGCGTCGCCATGGCGAAGAAGATCACGGCGAACAAGCCCAAAACGAAGATCCCGATCGTCTTCGCGCTGGCGTCGGAAACCTCGTGACCTTCTTCTCGGGATTGCGCGCTGGGTGCGTCGGGATCCGGCGCGGGCGGCGCCGGGGCAGGGACAGCCTGGGGCTGCTCCGGAAAGAACAGCGACCAGACGAACGACAACAACACGGCGGGAACCGCCAGGATGAATCTAAGCATGACCGGTGTCCTCCTTCAGCGCCGCCGGCAGAAAACCCAGGAAGATAAACAGCCACAACCCATCGAGCGCGAGCGGCAACAGTGCGTCGAGCGGATCAAAGCCGATGCCCGCCGGGCGGAACGTGGGGAGCACGAGCCAATACACGTACACGGCTTGTCCGAGCACCACGATGCCCGTCACGGCGGCAAAAAACCGCGTGCGGCGCTTGGTGAATTTTGAGAGCAACAGGAGGACCGGGAGCAACAACTGCACGATCGCCAGCGCGAGCAGCAAGTAGTGCCAGCCGCCGGCGTTCCGGTGTACATACCAGGCAGCTTCTTCCGGCAGATTGCCCGACCAGACAATGAGGAACTGGCTGTAAGCGACGTACGCCCAGAACATCAGGGCGCCGAGCAACAGGTTGCCCAGGTCCTTCCAAGTGCTCGGGTTGGCCGCCGCCACATCGCCGGCAGGCACCGCGAGGATGGTCGCCGCGATGCAGAACGCCAGCGCGGCGAGCGCCTGGCTCGCCATGAAAATGACCGGGGCGGCGGTCGAGGACCAGCCCGGCTCGAGGGAAACGACCCAATCCACGCACAGCAGGTAGACCGTGACGACGTAAACGATCATGCCGACCGGACCCGTCCACGGCGCCACACGGCTCGGCCGCGCCAGGCCTAGCAGACCCAGCAGCACAACTGCGTAAATGACCGCCCGCAAACAGAAGGCCAATGGCGCGAAGTAGAGGGCATGTTTCGCCAGCACCGCGCGCGCGTGGGCATCGAGCAACTCCGGCGCGGCCCAGGGGAAAAGATGTTTGAGCCCGCAAAACAAGGGCAGGGCAAACAGCAGGGTCCAAGGCACCATGCGCCGCCCCACCAGCAACGCCGGCGCCAGCAAGCGGCCCCAAGCGCCACCGGTCATGCGATGGATGAAGGTGAGCAGCAGGCACCCCAGCGCGGGTTGCAGGCAGGCCAGCGCGGCGAAAAGATAGACCCGGAAAAACACCACCGGATGGAAGCAGCCGCGGGCGACGGCCAGGACGCCCGCGCCGGCGGCGGCAACGCCGCAAACTTTACGGAGGTTACCGTTTTTCGCGCCGGCCAGCGTCGCCGGAGGTGCAAGCGTCGTGGGCATAGCTCAGGGATTGGTCACCTGCTGCAACCCGGCCAGGGCTTCCGGCGGGACATCGGCGAGCGCCGCGTGCTGGCTGCGTTGAAGGGCACGGATGTAGGCGACGATGGCCCAGCGATCGTTCACGTCGACGATGGATTTGTACGGGTACATCGCGCCGTAGCCGTTGGTGATCACGTCGTACAAATGTCCGACCGGCGCGGCCAACAAGCGCGCTTCATGGTAGGAGGGCGGGGAGGGGAAGCCGCGCCGCACGATGATGCCTTGCCCGTAGCCGTCCGCCCCGTGGCAGTTCGCGCAAATGGCCAGAAACTGCACCCGGCCCCGGGCAAGCACATTGGCGTCGACCGGCCACGGCATCTGCGTCGCCAGCGTGCCGTCGGGATTGCGCCCGGCGAAAAGGAGGGTGTCGATGCGCAGGTCCGTGTACGCGATGCTATGAGCGGGCGGTTGACGGGACGATTGGCCGTCGGAGAAAAACTTGCTCTCCGTCAGCGGTTTGATCTTGGTGCCGCTCTTGAGGTTGTCGCAGCCCGCCAGCGACAGGCACGCCAGGGCTAGCACCAATAGAAATGGGCGGGAGGCGGCGTTCATTTCTCGACGGATTGGACGGAGAGCGGCTCGAGCGAACCCAGGAAAGAGGCAGTCTGCGACTCGTCGAACTTTTGGTCATCGGCCTCGATGCAGAGGAAAAACCCGTCGCGGCTGGCGCGGCGGAAATCGGGATGATTAAACACGGGATGGTAGACGGTCGGCAGATGGAGCGTGAAGAACAACGCCACCAAACCCCCCAGCACCGCGCAGAAGATGATCAACTCGAACGTCACCGGGACGAACGCCGGCCAGGCGTTCAGCGGCCGCCCGCCGACGTTCATCTGGTAAGCGTACAGGTTAGCGAAATACTGCATGCCCAAACCCGCCGCGGCGCCCGCCAGACCCCCGGCAAACATGAACACCGGGATGCGCGAGGGCGGCAGGTCCAGCGCCTGGGAGAGTTCTTCGACCTGAAACGGCGCATACGCCTCCAGCTTCCGATAACCCGCCGCACGCGTGGCCCGGGTGGCGGCGACGAGCGCCTCGACGGAAGAAAACTCCGCCATGATCCCGTGGACCTGATGCACCTCGGGCTTGCCGTCTTCGGTCATCGTTCGCCCTCCTCATGGATCAGGCTGCGCACCTCGGACATCGAGACAATGGGCAGCAGGCGCAGGAACAAAAAGAGCAGGGTCAAAAACAGCCCGATGGTTCCGACGTACGTGGCCCAATCCCAGACCGTGGTGTGATACGTCCCCCAGGACGAGGTCAAGTAATCGCGGTGCAGGCTGCTGACGATGTTTAAAAACCGCTCCGCCCACATGCCGATGTTGACCAGCCCCGCAATGATGAACAAGAGAAACGGACTGCGCCGCACGGAACTGAACCACAGCGGCTGAATAGCCAGCGCCGTGCAGACCATGGAGATATAGAAGGCCGAGGAATAAATGCCCAGCACTTGCTGGGTAGTCTGGTACGCATCGTAAAGATCGCCGCTGTACCAGGCCATGAAGTATTCGCTGCAGTGGCCGAAAAGCACGAACATCCCCATCGTCAGCAACAGCTTGGCGATGTTGTTGATGTGATTGGCCGTGATGAGCGATTCCAAGCCGTAGATCCAGCGGATCGGCAGGATCAAGGTCAACACCATGCCGAAGCCCGAGAAGATGGCGCCCACCACGAAGAAGGGCGGGAAGATGGTTGAATGCCACCCCGGCAAGATGGTGTAGGCGAAGTCCAGGCCCACGATGCTGTGCACGGAAATGACGAGCGGCGCGCAGAGCGCGGCGACGACCTTGGTCGTCGTTTCGTAATGGTGCCAGTGCGTGGCGGAGTTGCGCCAGCCGAAGCAGGCCACGCCGTAGATCCGCCGCAGCCAGATGTTATCGGTCGAATCCCGCATCGTCGCCAGATCGGGGATCATGCCCAAGAACCAGAACAACACCGAGACCGTGCCGTAGATCGAGACGGCAAAGAAGTCCCAGACGAGTGGGCTCAGGAATTGCGGCCACATCCCCAAGGTGTTCGGATAGGGCGCCAGAAAAAACGCGTACTGCGGCCGCCCCAGGTGCAGCAGCGGAAACAGCCCCGCGCACGCCAGCGCAAAGAGCGTCATGGCTTCGGTGAAGCGGTTGACCGAGTTGCGCCATTTCTGGTGGAAGAGCAGCAGCACCGCCGAAATGAACGTGCCGCCTTGGGCGATCTCGATCCACCAGACGTAGTTGATGATGGCCGTGCCCCACGCCACCGGCATGTTGATGCCCCAGATACCAACGCCCTTATAAAAGAGCCAGAACAGCGAGGCGCCCAGCACCGACAACAACCCGCCGGCCATCACGAACCCGATCCACCAACCCCAACCGCGCCGCTTGGGCAGCACGATGCCGGTGATGGTCCGGGTGACCGTCGCGTAAGTCTCGTCCGGCGAGATGACCGGCGCCTCGTTCATGCGCCCTCCTTCGCGTCGTGGGGATTGCGGATGCGCGCGAGATAGGTCGTGCGCGGCTGAGTGTTGAGCTCGGCCAGCAACCCGTAGTTGACCGGCTCCCGTTTGCGGCGCGCGACGAGGCTCTGCGGATCCAGAATGTTGCCGAAGGTGATGGCCTCCGCCGGACAGGCTTGCTGGCAGGCGGTCTTGATCTCGCCATCGCGGATCGTCCGGCTGGCGAGATCCGCGTTGATGCGCGCCTCGTTGATGCGTTGGACGCAGTACGTGCATTTCTCCATCACGCCGCGCCGGCGCACGGTCACGTTGGGGTTTTGCCGCTGGCCGAAGGACGAGTCCTCCGGCGGCGAGTACTCCAGGAAATTGAACCGGCGCACCTTGTACGGGCAGTTGTTCGAGCAGTAGCGCGTGCCCACGCACCGGTTGTAGACCATCGTGTTGAGCCCCTCGTCGTTGTGCACCGTCGCGGCGACGGGACAAACCACCTCGCAAGGGGCTTTCTCGCAGTGCATGCACATGACCGGCTGCTGGTACATGGCTGGGTCATCCGGCGGCCCTTCGAAATAGCGGTCCACGCGGATCCAATGCATCTCGCGTCCGCGCGCAACCTGATCCTTGCCCACCACCGGGGTGTTGTTCTCCGCCTGGCAGGCGACGACGCAGGCATTGCACCCGGTGCAGGTACTCAAATCCACGGCCAAGCCCCAGGCGTACGTCGCCGACCCGAGCGGCGCGTCTTTTGGCATGAGGCTCGGCTGGTCCCGCCCTTCCGGTTGCGCGAAACCGGGCTCGGCGCGGAACGACTCCAGGTCCGCCACGCGCACGATATCGCGGCCTTCCATGGTAAAATGGTGCTGCGTGGTGGCGAGTTCGTAGGTTTCGCCGGTCCGGCGGATTCTTAATCCCGGCGCCAGCCAGCGCTGCGCGACCGTCTGGAGGTGGTAAGCGTTGAACCCCACGTGGGAACCCAGTTGGCCCGCTTCGGTGCGGCCGTAGCCGAGGTGGACCGTCACGCACCGGTCGGCCTGGCCGGGCAGGATCAGCACCGGGGCTTTGACGGTGCGGTCTGCGACCCGCAACTCCACCACGTCGCCGGTTTTCAAGCCCAGCCGTGCGGCCATGGCCGGGCCGACGAGCGCGGCGTTGTCCCAGGTGAGCTTGGTCAGCGGCTTGGGCAGCTCCTGCAGCCAGCCGTTATTCGCCCAGCGCCCGTCTCCGACACAAGGGTCCGGGCGAAGCAACAGGTACTCCGTTGCCGCGGCCAACACCGGCGCGGGGGCATTGATCGGGACGCCCGCGGGTGCCTCGGCCGCCGCGGGCGCACTCGCTTGGACGACGCCATCGTGCACCGACTGTTGCCAGAACGTTTCGAAGTCATCCCCTCGTCCCGCTTGCCACGTCGCGCGGACGATCTCATAGCCGCCGGGTTGGAAATCTTCCGTCAGCATCGCCAGGACCTCGTGCGCGGACTTGCCCGTGTAGAGCGGGTCGATCACGGGTTGGATGATGGTCGGCGTGCCGTCGCTGGCCAGAATATCGCTCCAAGCCTCCAAAAAGTGGGTCTCGGGCAGATGCCAGCGGCAGCGTTGCGAGGTTTCGTCCCGGTAAAGGGAAAGATGGACGGCAAAACTCGCCTTGGCCATCCGTTCACTGAACCGCAGGTCCGAAGGCGCGTTGTAAGCCGGATTGCCGCCGAGGATGAACAGGTGCTTGATCCGGCCGGCTTCGAGGTCGCTCGCCAAGATCGCCAGGTTGCCCGAAGGTACCGGGCGAATCTCCGGGGACTCACCCAGCGCTGCCGCCAGCCGGTGGATCTCGGGCGGCTCCGCGTCGCCGACCAGCACCCGCGTGGACTGCCGGTGTCTCGCCAGATCCGCCGCCAGCTTGGCGACGAACTCTTCCTCGCGCTCGCCGAGCTTCTCCGTGGCGTCGCCGCCGAGCCGGCGCAACACCGCCGCCACGCGGTCCGGCGCGGCGGGGAGCCGTTCGTCGGCCATGGTGCCGGTGATCGTCGGCGTGGCTTCGAGGACGTAGAGGCGATTGGGCTGGGCCTGGCCGTCTTGGACCCGGCGGCGCGCGGCGAACTGCCGCATGTAGCGGGGGCTGCCGGGTTGGTCCACGAGGAAATCGCTGCCCACCGCCACGATCAAATCCGCCGCGCCGGCATCGAAATCGCGCGCCACCGCCAACCCATCGCCGGCCACCGGCGACCAGCCGTAAAATCGCGCTTGCGGGAACTTTTTGGCCACCAGGCCCAACTGCCGCCGCAAGGTGGGCGACGTGCTCGGCTCGGTCAAAATGGCCAGGCCCTCGCCCTGCGCCTCACCCGCGGCCTTGAGCACGGTGAGCAGCTCGCTCTGGAACCGGTTCCAGGTGGAGATGTGCCCGCTGAAAAACGGCGCTTGGGAGCGGTCCGGATCCCACAACTCGAGCACGGCCGCCTGCGTCACCGCGTCGGTTGCGCCGAGGCTATCCGGGTGCGCGGGGTTGCCCTCGAGCTTGATCGGACGCCCCATGGCCGTCTCGACCAGGATGCCGCGCCCGTAGCCGTTGAGCGGCATCGCCGTCGCGTACAGCAGCCCCTGGCCCGGGATGATCTGTTCCGGTTGGTCCACGTAGGGCACGATCTTTTCGCGCGAACGCGGAGAGCAGCCGGCGAATCCCGCCAGGGCCAGGGACGCGCCGGCCAGCTTGAGAAAATGGCGCCGGCCGATCCCGCCGTCTGCTTCATCCGCATCGTCCGCTTCCGGCCACTCGGAAGCGCCTGCCGGAAATTCCCGCTCCAGGCACGCGCGAAACTCAGGGCTGTGGCCCAGTTCTTCGAGGCTGCGCCAAAGCTGCGGGCCGGACTGGCCCGCGAGCCGCGCGCGGAACTGGGCAAGGTCGTGATTCATGTCGACGGTAAAAGCGGCGGGCAAGGGAACATCAATGGTGGCACACCGAGCAGTTCGTCAGGTGCTGCACGTCCAGGCCGTGCGCCTTTGCCAGTGCCGCGCCGGCGCGTTCCTGGTCGGCCCCCGGTTTCCAGTCCATACTGTAAATCTGCGCGAGCGGACGCTGGGATTTCTCCGTTTGGCGGTGGCATTGCAGGCACCAATCCATGAAGAGCGTGCTGCTCTTCCAGGTCAGCGGCATCTCGTTGACCTGGCCGTGACAGGTCGTGCAACCCACGCCTTTGTTCACGTGGATCTCGTGGTTGAAGTAGACGTAATCCGGCAGCAAGTGGACGCGGTTCCAGGCGATCGGCGTGTTGCTGGCGGCGCTCTCGCGCACAGGCTGGAGCAGCGGGCTGTCCTTGAAAAGCTGCGAGTGGCACGTCATGCAGGTCGAGGTCGGGGGCACACCCGCAAACCACGATTTCTCGACCGACGTGTGGCAATAGCGGCAATCGATCTTCAACTCACCCACGTGGTGCCGGTGGCTGAACATGACCGGTTGGCCGATGGGCATCCGCACGTCGGTGACAATGGGCGAACGGTACATCTGGTACCAGATGTAACCGCTCACCAGGGCGAGCACCGGCAGGCCGAGCAGCGCCGCGCGATAGAACAGATTGGCGCGGGGAAGAAAAACCTGCGGCGAGCTGCGAGGCTCCCGTTTCGCTCCTGCCGCCGATGTCCCGTCCGGTTGGTCAGCCACGAATCAGAAAATGCATTGCGTCATTTGCGCGCCAGCGACCGCCACGCCGCCATTGCCTCAGGCAACACCGTGGGGAGCGTCAGAAAAGTGGCGCTGGCGGTGATCAGGCTATAGAGGCTGAAGGCTTGGTAGTTGACCCACGATTTGCGCGTGAGCGAGGCGGCTTGCCACGTGTCCAGGCCAGCTTTGGCCGCGAGCGCGAGCGGCACCCAGGGCAGCGTGCGAGCCCGGTCCGCCCCACCCATCGCGACTAGCCCGAGCGTGGCGGCATAGCTGCCCAGGCCCAGCACGGCGTCGGGGGTCTGCAAGAGGCCGTACGCTTCGGTCGAGCCGTTGACCTTCTCCGCGTCCAGGCCCGGCACCGCAGGATCCGGCAAGCGCTTCAAAATACCGAGTTGGTAGAGCACCACGATGGCCAAGGACGCCATGCTCACCAGGGCCAGCACGACACCGGCGCGGCGGTGGGCCAGGAAATCGCCCGTGCCGCCGCGCAGCTCGCGGCCGAGTTGTTGCGCGCCGGGCATCATCGGGATTCGGTCCGGTTGGCGGCGAGAAAAGCGCCGGTCACCGCGAGAAGCCCTGCCAACACTCCACCAATGATCCATTCGCGGTGCAGATTCGTCCAAAGCTGAGGACTGTGGTTGTACGCACGATGATCGAAACGTCCGTACGCCCCGTGATCGCCGCCGACGGGGTCGTAGAGGTTGTTGGGCTGGTTGTGGTCGGCCTTCTGGGGAGTCTGCTGGCCTTTGACGCCGGTCTTGCCCAGATACCAATCACCCAGGCGGGGAAAGAGTTTATTGCCCACGATGGCGATGACGGTGGGCAGTCCCACGTAAATTTCGCGTCGCTTGTTTTTCGAGGCGAAGACAATGGCTTCCGCCGCAACTTCCGGCTGATAGATCGGCGGGACGGGTTGCGACTGGTTGGGCAGCTTGTTTTTGCACCAGTCGAACTGCGGAGTGTTGAGCGCGGGCATCTGCACCATGCAGGCGACGATGCGGCTTTTGTCGTGGATGAGTTCGGCTTGCAGGGAATCCATGAAGCCCTGGATGGCGTGTTTGCTCGCGCAGTACGCCGCCTGGAGAGGGATGCCGCGGTAGGCCAGCGCGCTGCCCACCTGCACGATGTGCCCGCGGTCGCGCGGCAGCATCCGCTTGAGGGCCGCCAAGGTACCGTGAACGTAGCCCAGATAGCATACCTCGGTCACACGCTTGAACTCGGCCGGCGTCATGTCCTTGATAAAGGAGAACACGCTGGTCATGGCGACGTTGACCCAGACATCGATCGGTCCAAATTCCTTCTCGACACTTTCCGCCGCGGCCTCGACGGCCTCCGCATCCGTGACATCGCAGGGGCAAATGATCGCCTTGCCGCCCAGCGCCTCGACGTCGCGTTTAGCGCCTTCCCGGCCTTCCACGCCGGCCGAGCCACGGGCCCGCCGGCCGATGTGCGCGCCCTCGGTCTTGGCAAACATCTGGGCCGTGGCGCGACCGACGCCCGCCGCCGCTCCGGTGATAACAATGACGCGAGGTTTGGCCGGTGTGTTCATAAGTAGCTGGTTTCTGACTGGTCAGGCGGTCGGAGGTCTGCTCAGCACCGGTTCCCAAGGACAATGCGAAGCCGGGGCACGCCGACCCTGTTGGCACGACCATACGCGTGTCAAGACGATCCCTGCATCAGTTTGGATGGTGACAAATTTTTGCTAGGCCTCAGGCTGCTCTCATCGCGTCTTGGGCGGGTGTGATTTGGACGCCGGCGAGAGCCGGGGTCAGATTGAAGTAAAATGCCGGCGGTTGCTCCCATTCCTTCAGAGGTTCGCGTGGGCCACGTGCACTTGAAGGTGGCGGATCTCGAACGTTCCCTCGCTTTTTACCACGGCGTGCTCGGTTTTGCAGTGACCTTGCGCGCCGGGCGGGGAGGCGGCGTTTCTTTCGGCAGGCGGGTACCATCATCACATCGGCCTGAATACCTGGGAAAGCTCCGGCGGACGCCCTCCGCCGCCGGGGAGCACCGGCCTCTTTCATTTGGCCATCCTCTATCCGACGCGGGTTGATCTGGCGAACGCGCTGGTGGGCTTGATGCGGGCGAAGATCCCACTCGATGGCGCCTCGGACCATGCTCTACTGGGATCGTCCGCGCGAGGCGTGGCCGCGCTCCGCGGATGGCGCGTTGAAGATGTTCACCCAGGTGTTGGACCTGGAAGATTTACTCGCCCAAGCCTCCGCCTAGTTTGGTGGCGAAATGCGGCTTCACTTATTCCGCTCCCGAACCATCTTTACCCGGTGCATCTGGTTTTCCCTCTTTGGGACCAAACGTAAATTGGATGCCCACGTAAGCCTGCCATCCGCTGCTGCCTTGCACGGTGTGGCCCACGGAGAGGAGCACATGTTCCAGGTCGTTCAGGTCCCAAATGACTCCGGGGTTGAGGTAAGTGCTCGAGCCGCCTCCCTTGACCTGCGCGGTCTGGTGGAACACTTCCGCGCCCACGGCCACCTGATCGGTGATCTTGCGTTGCAGCATTGCTCCCGTAAACCACCAGTTGCGGTTATTCTGGCCGGGATTGATGTAGTAGCCGGCGCCAATGTTCGTCGTCCATTTGCCGAAATCTTTCTCCGTCCACAAAGGCAGGAAGTATTGGGTATAGCCATCGCCCAGACCTCGGCTGCGGCTGGCGGTGGGGATTTCCACCTGCGGATAGAAAGCTACGTCCGGGAGGAGAGGAGTCTGTTGGATGAACCGGTATTTTACCCCTAGTTCGATGTCGCCGAAGCCCACGGCACTGGCGCTCGATTGATTGGCGGTAAAGTCGGCCGAGAACATGACGTGGAGCTGAACGTTCGGGACCACACCGTAGTTGATTTCGCTCTGCGGCGCCGTGCCGGTCCAGCCGTAGTTATCATGGTAGAGCTGGGAAGAAGCATAAACCTCCCAGTGCTTGTACTCGACCGGTTCTGGATCGTCCGTAACGTACGGCGGCCCCGCGAGCAAACCGGGCAGGCCGCAAAGCACCGCTAAAAGCGAAAGCAGGAGCTTCCTCATTCAGCCGGCGAGGTAAAACTAAGTAAACGTTAATGACCCTGCGGTGAAACAGCAGATCGAAGGAGCACCGGAAGGCCAGGGGCTTACACACCCAAGCGAGAACACGCAAGCCCTTGTTTACACGCTGGCCGGCAGCAAAAATGCGCGCCGACGGAACGGACTTACGGCAAGAAGAATTTCGTTCCTGGCCCGCTGCCCGTGCGCTTCAAGGTCTTGGGATTGTCTTTGATGAATTTACGGATGCGCAACGGATCTTGATGCAGCCTTTCCGCCAACTGCTTCGCGTTCATTCC
Organism: uncultured Chthoniobacterales bacterium; assembly: GCA_964250275.1. Classification (GTDB taxonomy): domain Bacteria; phylum Verrucomicrobiota; class Verrucomicrobiia; order Chthoniobacterales; family SZAS-18; genus CAXUFU01. Next base: position 11,222 of record CAXUFU010000034.1, read on the forward strand.
CTCTTGCCCAAAATTAGCCATCACCTTAAGGAGCTGATCTTTGAGAGCATCATCGGTGATGGACGGACGCCGTTCCCGACGCACCCGGACCTTGGGTTCCGCTGTTTTGCCCGTCAGCGCCTCGAGTTCATCTTCCAGCGATATCACCACTTTGCGCGCATCCGCCAGCTTGACTCTAAGCTCCTGGATAGCTTCTTGATCGATTTCTTTCAGACGGCTCTGCAATTCTTCGATCTGTTTCTGAATTGCGGTCTTGTTGCTAGTGACGGATGGAGTATTTGCCATGATGCGGGGCTTAGTTAGTGCAGGTGTTGAGAGGCGTCAATGTTAATATTGCCGTAGACAGTAAAAAAACTGGTGCTGTCCTAACGTGAGCTTTGAAATTCAAAGCTGCGCCAACGTAGCGCGGTACAGTTGATGGAAATGCTGATCGAAGGCGGCATCTGTGACTATCTCGGCCCGATTGAATTGCGTGCCCCTTTCGGACATGAAATTTGCCAGGAAGAGAGCCAGGTAGACTCGAAACAGCCGATCATTTGCAAAGCCAGCGACACGCATCCAGGTCGCCGTGTAATCGAGCGCAATGCCCCGGGCGAGGAGCGCCACAGAAGTAAGAGCCACCGTGTAGCGTGGATCGCCGAAGCAGAGGTCATCCACATCAACGATGCCGGAGAATTGTCCCGCCGGAGTGACGATGACATTCTTTGTGGTCGTATCATGCAGAAAGGGGGTTGCAGCGACGGAGTTGATCTCTTCGTCCATGTCTTTGAGGACCGCAGAAAGTGCGCCGATCTCTCCCACGTCGAATATCCCGGCCGCTGCGATGCGCTTTCGGGAACGTTCCAGGTGGGCGAGAAGGACTTGCGACCAATTCGCATGAGGAGCCGTCGCGCAGGAAACCGCATACCCGTATTTCCCGGCTGAAGTGGGTAAGCCCGCGACAATCCGCTGTGCGGCCACCACGGCCGCCGCAATCGCGTCGGCATTGTCTTTGGACAGGTCTCCGATTACGTCGCCAAGGTCGGTGCCGGGAAACCGTTCCAGCATTAGGTAAGGAAAGGGAC
>CAXUFU010000035.1:0-273 GCA_964250275.1 uncultured Chthoniobacterales bacterium
GTACCTGACTGTCTGGCGACGGTGCCCCAAGAATGGTTCGCACCGTCTTAGGTGTTGGCCCCAGACAGTCAGGGACCGGCTCGGAGAGCCATCCCTACCCTGGGTCAATGGCTTACTGATCGTCCTTCTGCCGCAAGTCGCTGAAGCGGTCGTAGCGGTACGCATCGTCGATTTTCTCGAAGGAACTGTGCGCCTTGATGGCAAAGGCGGACTTGTTCAGATGCGCCGACTTCATCGCGGCGAGGCTGGCCGGGGTGTGGTTGCTCCCCAGCT
>CAXUFU010000035.1:299-12201 GCA_964250275.1 uncultured Chthoniobacterales bacterium
CGGCATAGGCCACGAACGTGTGCAGTGCGATTGCCACCGGGCCGCCGCTGGCGAGCTTGCGGTGGCTGCGCAGGAACTCGGTCGGGTCGTAATAGTTGGTGAAATCACGGGCGAACGCGGAGCGATACATGCCGATCGCGATGTTCTTGTGCAGTTCGAAGTGCAGATGCGCGTCGTATAATCCGTGCGCCGTCCCCATGGTGGCAATCTGCTGGCCCCGCGCCACCGTCTGACCCTCCGTGACCAGGATCGTGTCCAGATGCCCATAAAGGCTGTCAAAGGTGATGATGGAGTCGTTCGCGGCCGGCTCGTGGAAGCTATGGCGCAGGATGACCACGTTCCCCCAGCCTCCGCGCACGTCGCGCGCCAGGACGACGATGCCATGTCCGATGACGTAGATCGGGTCGCCCAGGTCCGTGTCGCCACCGCCGTTGCCGTCCCAATCCTCGCCCAAATGGCCGTTGGGAGTGAAGCCGCGCGCCTTGTGGTAACCAAGAGCGTCTGGCTTGCCGACCGGAAAATCGAAGCCGTCGGCCAAGGGCACGGACGCGTAGGCCGCGGGCGTGGCGTCGGTGGCGCCGGTGGAGGCAAACGCGCCTACCGCGCAAGCAGTCGTCAGCGCGGCTTTGAAGAACAGGAGCAGGCGTGGGGAACAGGGGAACACGGCAGGCATGCGAGGGTGTCTTAGCGGGCTGCCACCAGTGTGGGCAAGCGTTTTTTCCGCCCGGAGAATCTCTTCCCTCCGGCGTGCCGGCGGCGCGTGGGACCAGTAGCTGCGAGGGGATTTGGGTTGGCTTCCACGCCGCCACCGCTGTAGTTTATCCAGCTTTCTGCCTCAAATGGATGCACTGACCTTCCTCGGCACCGGCTGTGGCTTGCCGATGGCGGATCGTTGCCATTCCTCGATTTTGCTCGAAGCCGAGGGACGGCGCTGGCTGCTTGATGCGGGCGAGCCTTGCAGCCATCGCCTCAAAGTCTTGGGCGTGGCTTTATCGTCGCTCGAGGCCATCTTCATCAGCCACGGCCACTCGGACCATCTTTCCGGGTTGCCCATGCTGATCCAGGGAGCGTGGCTCGAGGGGCGCACCGAGCCACTGCCGATCTATCTGCCGCTCGAGTTGATCGAACCACTGCGCACCTGGCTTGAGGCGGTCTATTTGCCTGCCAAGCTGATTGGTTTCCCGATCGACATGATCGGCTGGGAACAGCAGCCCGGCGGCGCCGTCTCGCTGGGAGATTTGCGCGTCTCGACCAATCCCACGACCCATCTCGACGGTTTGCGAGCGGTGATCGATGCGGCAGCTAGCGCCCGCTTCCTCGCTTACAGCCTGGCGTTCGAGTGGTCCGGGAAGCGGCTGGTATATTCGGCGGATCTTGGCTTGCCGCAGGATCTGGACGCTCTGCTCGAGCTACCCGTGGATTTGCTGGTCTGCGAACTGGCCCATTTCGAGCCGGAGGAACTTTTTGCCTATCTTGCCGATAAGCCGGTGCGGGAACTGTGCCTGACCCATTTAACCGCGGCTTTCAGCGCGCGTGCGCCCGCCATTTGTGCGCTGGCCGCGAAGATGTTGCCCCATTTGCGAGCTGTCACCGCCGTAGACGATGGCCAGCGATTGGAGTTTTAGCGGCTTCCAAAAAGAGGTAGGGATGGCTCTCCCGAGCCGGTCCCATGCTGTCTGAGAGACGTGCCGTTCATCTGGTGCGACCCGTGGTCCGGCACGCTTGCCAGACAGCAAGGGACCGGGTCGGAGACCCATCCCTAACTTAGTTTAGAGTCTCAGCCTCGGGCGCCGAGCCAGAACACCACGCCCGACGCCAACAAACAGTACACCCCGAACCACTGCCAGCGACCGGTTTCCAGCCAGCTCGAGAGCCAGCGCAATGCGAGCAGTCCGGCAATGAAACTGCACACCATCCCCAGCAGGCCAGGCGTGAGCATCGAGCCGACTCCCGGCGCACCGGCGGCGAGGCCGGCATGCGCCTTGTGCAGGCGCAAGGCTTCGCGGGCGATCACCGGCGGCGTCAGCACCACGGCCAAAGCGAAACTGAACTTCTCCGCGGCCTGACGGGTCACGCCCAAGAGCAGGCCCGTGGAAATCGTCGCGCCCGAACGGGAGAACCCACGGAAAGGCAGGCAAAGACCTTGCACCGCGCCGATGCCGACGGACTCGCGCGCGCCGATCCCCCGGTCGGTGTTGGCGGACGGCACTTCCAACAGGCTGTTATCGCGCCCGCGCCCGGCGAGCAAAATGAGCACACCCACCGCGGCCAGGGCGCTGGCGATTAGATTGAAGTTGCCGAAGAGCTCCTCCACTTCCGCATGCTCGTGGTGGCGCAGGACCACTTTCTCGATCAGGACCTGCAAAACTCCGCCTACGACGGCCGTCGCAATCGTGGCGACCACGACCTGTTTGACCGTCACGATGAAGGCGGCTTGCGAGGAGAAATAATCGTTCTTCCAGGCGCGCCAGAAAAAGACGATGACCGCGAACATGGTGCCCGTATGCAACATCACCAGCAAGAACGTCACCTCCGGGCTCACCGGGTCGAGCCCCATCAACTTGGCGGCCACGAGGACGTGGGCGGAACTGGAGACGGGGAGCAGTTCGCACGCACCCTGGATGATGGAAAGAATAAGGACCTGGAGATAGCTCACGGGCCGTTATCTAGCCGGTCGCGCCACATCTGCCAAGGTTTAGCTCGTAAAAACAGCGGCGCCTGGTCCAGGTCAGCGATGGCAGAGTCGATGAGCCCGCGGCCCTCGACGGTCCAGACCGCAGCTCTCGACGGTCACAGACCACGGCCGTCGACGGTCACAGGCCGCGCTCTCGACGGTCACAGACCGCAGCTCTCGACGGTCACAGACCGCCGCTACAGCCGGAGCGGATTTCCGCCAGGCCGTTAAACGGCCTCGACCCCGCGCTCTTCGGTGCGGATGCGAATGACTTCGTCGACACTGTAAACGAACACCTTCCCATCACCGATCTTGCCCGTCTTGGCCGCCCGCAAGACCGCTTCCACCGTTCGCTGAACGTTTTCCGCGCTCAGCACCATCTCAAACTTGACCTTCGGCAGAAAATCCACCGTGTACTCGCTGCCGCGATAAATCTCGGTATGCCCTTTCTGGCGGCCGAAGCCTTTGACTTCGCTCACCGTCATGCCGTCGATGCCCGCCGCCGCCAAAGCTTCCTTCACATCCTCCACCTTGAACGGCTTGATGATCGCTTCGATCTTTTTGAGCATGATCGTGAAAATGGCGCTCCCCTCCGCCGAAGGCAAGGCTGGAGCGGGCGCCGATGGCGCGAGGAGTAAATTGTTGTTGGTCCCGCTGGTTTTTGTGTTATGTGACGCTCCACCATGTCGAAAAAAGCGCTGATAACGGGGATCACCGGCCAGGATGGCTCTTACCTGGCCGAGTTGCTCTTGGGCAAGGGCTACGAAGTCCATGGCCTGATCCGCCGCGCCTCCACTTTCAACACCGAGCGGCTCGATGCCATTTACCAGGACAGCCACAGCGGCAGCGCCCGCCTCTTCCTGCATTACGGCGATCTGAGCGATGCCGTCTCGACCTTCAAACTCATCGCCGAGTTGCAGGCGGATGAGATCTATCATCTCGGCGCCCAGAGCCACGTCCGCGTGAGCTTTGACATCCCGGAATACACCGCGGACGTCACCGGCACCGGGACGGCGCGTTTGCTGGAAGCCATCCACCAGGTCTCCCCAAAGTCGCGCTTTTATCAGGCGAGCAGCAGCGAGATGTACGGCCTGGTGCAGGAGGTTCCCCAACGCGAGACCACTCCCTTCTACCCACGCAGTCCTTACGGTTGCGCCAAGGTGTACGCTTACTGGCTCACGGTGAATTACCGGGAAAGCTATGGCCTGCACGCCAGCAACGGCATTCTCTTCAATCACGAGTCGCCCCGCCGCGGCGAGACCTTCGTCACGCGCAAGATCACCCGGGCCGTCGCGCGCATTCACGCCGGCGTGCAGAAGAAGCTTTACCTCGGCAACCTCGATTCGAAGCGGGACTGGGGTTACGCCCCGGAGTACGTCGAGGCCATGTACCTCATGCTGCAGCAGGATGAGCCGAACGATTACGTCGTGGCGACGGGCGAGACCCACACCATCCGCGAGTTCCTCGAACTCAGCTTCAGCCTGGTGGGTCTGGACTGGGAAAAATACGTTGAGATCGATGCCCGCTATTTCCGTCCGGCGGAGGTCGATCTCTTGATCGGCGATCCGGCCAAGGCGAAAAAGCACTTGAACTGGGAACCGAAAACCACGTTTAGAGACCTGGTCCGGATCATGACCGAAGCCGATGTCGACATGCTCAAGGAACAGATGAGCGGCCGGGCCATCCGGATGTAACCCTCCGGCGGATTTCATGACTGGAAAAATCTTCGTCGCGGGCCATCGCGGCCTGGTGGGCAGCGCCATCGTGCGGGCGTTGCAGGCACGGGTGCAGGCGGGCGAGCCGTGGGAAGTGCTGACGCGGACCCGCGCGGAACTCGACCTTTTGCACGGGGGCGCCGTGCGGGATTTCATCCTGCGGGAGCGGCCCCAATACGTCGTCGTCGCGGCGGCCAAAGTGGGCGGCATCCGGGCGAACAACGATTTTCCGGTCGAGTTCCTCCTGGACAATCTCAAGATTCAGAACCACTTGATCGAGGCGTCCTACGAGGCGGGCGTGCAGAAGCTGTTGTTCCTGGGCAGCTCCTGCATTTATCCCAAGCTCGCGCCGCAGCCTTTGCAGGAGGAGATGCTCCTGACTGGCGCGCTCGAGCCCTCGAACGAGGCGTACGCCATCGCGAAGATCGCCGGCATCAAGCTTTGTCAGGCGTACCGGCGGCAGTATCAGGCGGATTTCATCAGCGCCATGCCCACCAATCTTTACGGGCCGAACGATAATTTCGACCTGCAAAGTTCACACGTTTTGCCGGCGCTGATCCACAAGTTTCATCTCGCGCACACCGAACACCGCCCCAGCGTGACTTTGTGGGGAACGGGCTCGCCGCGCCGGGAGTTTCTGCACGTGGACGATCTCGCGGCGGGCTGCCTGGTGCTGTTAGAAAAGTACAGCTCGGAACAGATCATCAACGTCGGCACGGGCCAGGACGTGACGATCCGGGAACTCGCCGAGCTGGTGCGCGAGGTGGTGGGTTACGCGGGGGAGCTGGTCTGGGACACGGCTCAACTCGACGGCACGCCGCGCAAGCTGCTCGACATCTCGCGCATCCGGGCGCTGGGCTGGGAGCCGCGCATTTCGTTGGCCGAAGGAGTGGCTTCAACGTACCGCTGGTTTTTGCACCACCAGGAAGCACGCGGGCTGGCGGCTTAGCAAAGGGATGTCTCTCTTGGGGCGCTCCCCTGTCGCTTGGCGTCCCTCGACTTCAAGCGTTTACCAGACAGTTTGAACGGGTCGTAGGAGCCCGCCTCTATCTTTCTTGGGCCGAGTTCCAACGCTCCGTGTCCTTTCCGCCCCAGCCGTCGTCCGGGTTCTCCTGGATGTGTGCACGGTCTGCTTGCGCTTTCCCGCGCAGTTCATCCGGCAGGAGATCGTCCACCACCCCGGGGAACGCCTCGGCCAGCCGCAGCAGATCCAGTTCGTCCTTGCGGCGCTTGTTCGGCCGGCGACGCGGCTCCGCCCAGGCGGCGAGCTTCGCGGCGACCAGATCTGGGAGGGCAGCGACCGGCACGTCGAGTCCGAGAACCGGACGCAACACCGCCCGGCCGACGTAGGGCTGCATCTCCTCGGGTTTGAAAAATTGCACCATCAGCATGCTGTCCGCCCTTTCGGTCGGGCCGGCGCGACGCTGGATCTTAATGCTGTACGGATACTCCTCGACCCGCCAGCCGCCGGCGCGAAGGTCCGCCAACACGGGGCCAAGATTGGCGGTCACCACCACCAAATCGAGGTCGACGGTGTAAATGGGGGTGACGTAGCTGTTGACCGCCATACCGCCGATGACGCAAAACTCCGCCCGATGGCGTCGCAAGGAATCAACCACCAAGGCAAAATCCGTGGTCCCGCTCATGATGACGCCGTCGTAGATCTCCTGTTCGGTCATGGCTGGAGCCAGTCTGCACCGGAGCGAGGCGCAACCTTTGGGCAACGCGCTCATGGCTTTGGGCACTGACCGCAAGTGTAACCAGCTCGCCGAAGGCGAGCAAGGACCCTGCTCCCGCCGGCGCAGCGTGCTTATCCGGCCAAAAAAAAGAGGGCGGACTCTCGCGAGCCGCCCTTCAAATTTTATTTCGATCTGCTCGAAGACGACCGTCGGCCTACGCCTCCTGGAGCACATCCACTGGACGCTCCTTCTTCTGCAGCGCCCGACGCAGCTTCGAGAGCGCGATGTTTTGCAGCTGCCGAATGCGCTCACGGGTAACGCCGAACTTCTTGCCGACTTCTTCCAGCGTCTTGGGCTTGCCACCGTCGAGGCCGAAGCGGGAGAAGATGATCTTGCGTTCGCGGTCGTCGAGCACGTCGAGCAGCCCGTCCACCTCGTTGCGCAGGTTTTTGTCCCGCAGCAACTCGAACGGCGTGAACGCGTCCTCGTCGCCGACGATCTCGCCGAACTCGGTCGAATCCTCGTCGCTGATCGGCGCGTCCAGGCTGGCCGGGCGAATGGAAACCGTCTTGAGCTGCGATACCTTCCCGGCCGCAATGCCGATCTCTTCCGCCAATTCGTCGTCGCTCGGCTCGCGGCCCAGCTCCTCGCTCATCTGCAACGAGACCCGGCGCATTTTGCTGATCTTATCGACCAAGTGCACGGGCAGACGGATGGTCTTGCTCTGGTTGGCGAGCGCTCGCTTGATGGACTGCTTGATCCACCAGGCCGCGTAGGTGCTCAGCTTGCCGCCCTTGGCGGGATCAAACCGCTCGACGGCCTTCATCAGGCCGATGTTGCCCTCAGAAATGAGGTCCAGCAGGGGCAGGCCCAGGTTTGCGTAATCATGGGCGATTTTCACCACGAGCCGCAAGTTGGAGCGGATCATCAACGAGCGCGCTTCCTTGTCGCCTTTCTTGATCCGCGCGGCCAGGGTGATCTCATCCTGCGGGGTGAGCAGCGGGATCTGGCCAATCTCGCGCAGGTAAATTTTTATTCCGGTATCGCTGTCTTCGATGCCCATATCAGTAAAAGGGGATGATTGTTTCTTGTTAGCTCCCACCAGCGCACAGGTGGCAGATTCGTCTGCTCGAACTCGTCTCTTACCCAGGGATGCGCCCCAAGTTTTCCTCTATCGTCACCAGAGGCAGTTGCTATGTAGTTCGATTCGCTCGAAAAAAGACATTCGAGCAGGCGTCCATGTTCAATTTACGGTGAAGGCGGTGGAAAAGACCACGCTTTTTGTGGCAACCTTCTGAATCGGTGCTGCCCGGAAATGTGGACGTTTGTTAAGGAAGCCAGTTTTACAGTCGGGCGTCAATCTTATTTTCAGATTTTTTCCCGCCATCACTCGGACGGGCAGCACTCCAGCGCATTGGCCGGACGATTTGCCGCTATCCGGCGACGACCACAACTCTTCCTGGAGGTCAGCGGCGTTGAATTTGCGCCTGGTTTCCGGTTAGCTTCAGGGCTGACGCGGCCGCTCGCGACGGGCGGAGACGCTTCGCTTCCTTTGACCAGCCATCTATTCACAAGAAGGCTTGTGCCCATCCAAGCTCGCTCATCGGCCGGGCACAACAATTTCAGGACCGGGCAGCTCTTACCCGGTCGATTGAGAACTCGAAAACCGCCCGCGCCGCGATCGACACCCCGATGAACCCGCCAGCCAATCCTGTCACCCGCTGGTTTGAGCGCGTGCAGGGGCCGGACCGCTATTGGCTGACCCGTTTCATCATTCTGCGGCTGCTGGGCCTCGTGTACCTGGCTGCGTTTATCTCGCTCGAATGGCAGGTGCTGCCGCTGATCGGCTCCCACGGCCTCACGCCTGCCGTTGATTTCCTTAACCGCGTGCAGGCCCACCTGGGATCGCGCGCGGCCGGCTTTTTGGAGCTGCCGAGTATCTTCTGGTGGGGCAGCGGCGACCAGGCGTTGCAGATCCTCGCCTGGCTGGGCGTGGGGGTCTCCGCGGTCGTGCTGCTCGGGTACGCCAACGGGTTGCTCCTGGGCCTTCTGTGGGTGCTTTACACGTCGTACGTGAATATCGGCCAGGAATGGTACGCCTACGGTTGGGAGATCCAACTGCTCGAGACCGGCTTCCTGGCCATCTTCCTCGTGCCGCTGCTCGATGGCCGGCCTTTTTCGCGCAGGCCGCCGCCGGTCGTGATCATCTGGCTATTCCGCTGGCTGGCGTTTCGCATCATGCTGGGCGCCGGCCTGATCAAAATGCGCGGCGACTCGTGCTGGCGGGATTTGACGTGCCTCTATTATCATTACGAGACGCAGCCCATCCCGAACCCGTTTAGCCGGACGTTCCATTTCTTTCCGCACTGGTTCCAGAGGTTCAGCGTGCTCTGGAACCATTTGATCGAGCTGGTCACGCCGTGGTTCGCCTTCGGGCCGCGGCTGTCCCGGCACATCGCGGGCGCGCTCCTGGTGAGCTTCCAATACCTGCTGATCGTGAGCGGAAATCTGTCGTTCCTCAACTACCTGACCATCGTGCCGATGCTGGCCTGTTTCGACGATTCCATGCTGGCGCGTCTCCTGCCGCGCCGGCTGGTAGCGGTCGCCGGCCAGGCAAACGCGGAGCTTCGCCCCAGCCGGGTCCACGATTATGCCGTGCTCGTTTACGCGGCGATCATCGTCTGCTTGAGCATCGCGCCCACCCTGAACCTGGTGTCCGGCCAGCAGATCATGAACGGGTCGTTCGACCGCTTCCACCTGGTGAACACCTACGGGGCGTTCGGTTCCGTCGGCCGCGTGCGGCAGGAGATCATCTTTGAAGGGACAAGCGACGAGACGCTCGGGCCGGACACGGTCTGGCGGGCGTACGAGTTCCCTTTCAAGCCGGGCGACCCCCTGCGCCGCCCGAGCATCATCGCGCCGCTGCAACCGCGCCTGGACTGGGCCATCTGGTTTGCCGCCATGGCCACGCCGAACGATTACCTGTGGACGCTGCATTTTGTCTGGAAGCTGCTGCACAACGATCCCGGCACGCTGAGCCTGCTGGCCAATAACCCGTTCAGGGACCGTCCCCCGCGCTACATTCGCGCGCAGCTTTATCGCTACGAGTTCGCCCCGCCCGGCAATCCGCAAGGCGCCTGGTGGCAACGCCAGCTAGTCGGCGAGTGGCTGCCGCCACTTTCGGAGAATAGTTCCGTCTGGGACGAGACGCGCCAGGCGCTGGGCTGGCCGAAGTAGGTCGCCAGCTAAACTAAATCGCCGGGCGGCACGCGTCTATTTCGCTCTCGACGCCACACCGACCCAGCGGTGAGCACATTGCCATATTGACAGAAACACAGCTTCCTGGAAAGCTGGGACTGTGAAGACCACCCTGGATTTGCCGGACGATCTCATGCGTGAAGTGCGGATTCGTGCGGTACATGAACAGAGAAAGCTCAAAGATATGATCGCGGACTTGCTGCGCAAAGGTATTTCCAGCGGCCGCTCGCGCCCGCTGAAAGCGCCCAAAGCGACCAAGCTTCGCGGCGGCCCGATCACAATCGCTGAAATCGAAAAGGCAATCGCGTGGGGTCGCGATTAGAGGATGATCCTGGTTGATACGAACGTAGTTGCTTACTTGCTGGTCGACGGCGATCAGTCAACTGCCGCTCGCGAGCTGCAGACGCGCGATCCGGATTGGCGTAGCGAGGCTTTCCTGCTGGTCGAGTTTACGAACGTCCTCGCTTCCATGGTGGTTACAAAGCGGACAACACCTTCATCGGCCGAGGCTTTACTCGACGGCGCGCTCGCCTTATTTGATGGCAAGCTTACCCGTGCTCCTCACGCGATGGTGCTAGCACTGGCTGTCCGCTACCGGGTCAGCGCCTATGACGCGCGCTTCCTGGCCGTGGCAGACCAACTTGGCCAGCGCCTTGTCACCGAAGACCGGAAATTGCGCAGCGCAGCTCCTTCGCTCACGCAATCGCTGCGTGAGGCGGTGTCCGGAACCCATGATGGCTGAGGCAGGTTTCTTATGCAGGAAAGACCGTACGAGCCGAGCGATCTGCCAAATGTCATGGAGATTTATACCTTGTCCATCCACTCCTTGGCGACCCCTTACTACTCGGGAGACCAGCTTGCGGCGTGGGCACCCATCCCACCGGACGCTGCACGCTGGCAGGAGCGGCTGGCTGGGCTTCACACCTTTGTGGCGGAGGTAGACGGTACTTTAGCAGGCTTCGCTTCTTACACCGATGAGGGCTACCTGGATTTCCTCTTCACTCATCCCAACTTTGCCCGATGTGGTATTGCCACTCGCCTTTACCGGGATGTGGAGTCTGCGTTATGCGCGGCCGGTGTGGCGCAAGTCACCACGCTTGCCAGCCTGGCGGGGCGGCCATTCTTTGATCGTCAAGGCTTCCTTGTCGAGCGGGAAGAGAACGCCGATTGCCGAGGCGTTTACCTCCGGCGCTTCGCGATGTACAAGCCGCTTTCTAAGGCGTGAGCAACTGCTAAGGCCTGGACGGGCACGCTCCGTCGTGCCCTTGGCTGTCCGTCTTAGAACGTTGTCCTCCGGCAGACAGTCAGGGGCCCGACGGAGCGTGGCCGTCCAAGCGTTTTGAATTGTATTTGGTTGGTGCTAACGCACCGGCTTTAGCTTCTGGCCGAAGACATCCCGGAGCGCGGCGCGGGCGGCGTGCCAGCCGCACATACCGTGCACTCCCCCGCCGGGCGGCGTCGAGGATGAGCACAGATAAACGCCGCGCAGTGGCGTCCGGTACGGCGTGAAGCTGAAAGTCGGGCGGGCGATGAATTGGCCCAGGTCGTTCGCGCCGCCACTGATGTCGCCGCCGATCAAGTTTGGGTTGCGCGCGGCCAGATCCGCCGGACGCATGACGTGGCGCGCCAGGATGGTGTCGCGGAAGCCGGGCGCAAAGCGCTCGATCTGCGCCTCGATGCGGCCGCTCATGTCGAAGGCCGAGCCCAGAGGCACATGGCAGTAGGCCCAAAGCGTGTGCTGGCCCCGCGGCGCGCGTGTGGCGTCGAAGACGCTCTGCTGGGCCAGGAGCACGAACGGCCGCTCCGGATGGCCGCCGCGGGCCACCTCGCGTTCGCCGGCGGCGATCTCCGCAAACGTCCCGCCCAGGTGCACCGTCCCCGCCCGGCGGCAACCCTCCGCGGTCCAGGGAATGGGCGCGGAAAGCGCGTAGTCGATTTTGCACACTCCAGGCCCGTGCCGGAAATTCGCCAGCCGGCGCCCGTAGCCACGCGGCATCCGGCCGCCGGCGAGGCGTTCGAACTCCCACGCGCTCAGGTCGCAGAGAATGGCGCGCGCCCGGGGCAATTGTTGCCAGGCTTCCAGGCGCCGGCCGGTCTGGATCTCGCCGCCGTAGGAGCGCAAGCACGCCGCCAAGGCATCGGCCAGCGCCTGGGAGCCGCCTTGCGGGATCGGCCAGCCGACGGCGTGGCCAGTCATGCCCAGCACCAAGCCGATGGCAGAGGAAGCTGGCGCTTCCATGGGCAAAAAGGAGTGTCCGGCGAGGCCCGCGAAGAGCGCGCGGGCCGGCTCGTGGCGGAAATTGGCGTGGGCCAGGAACGAAGCCGAAGTCAGCGCCGGCAACCCGAACCGGGCCAGCGCGAAGGGATGGCGCGGCACGTGCAAAATGGGCCGCAAAATCTCCGGCGCGAGGATCTTCCAGTTGTCGGCCAGCGACCGGAACAAACGCCGGTAAGCGCCGCCGTCGCCTGGGAGCCCATCGGCGGTTTGCGCGACGGAACGATGCAAGTACGCCGCGGCACCGCCATCGAGTGGATGGGCCAAGGGGATCTCCGGCTGGATCAATTGCAGGCCGTAC
>CAXUFU010000036.1:0-1989 GCA_964250275.1 uncultured Chthoniobacterales bacterium
GCCCGCTGCCCCGGAGGGCGGCCCGCCAGCGCCGCCGCCGGATGACTTGCCGTTCCGCGCGTTGATGGACCGGAACTTTCTCTCCTACGCCAGCTATGTCATTCGGGATCGCGCCATTCCCGCGCTGGAAGATGGCCTGAAGCCCGTGCAGCGGCGCATCCTGCACACGCTGCACGTCAATGACGACGGCAAGTTCATCAAGGTCGCCAACATCGTCGGCGACTGCATGAAGTTTCACCCGCACGGTGATGCATCCATTGGGGACGCGCTGGTGGCGCTCGCGCAGAAACGCTATCTCATCGAGCAACAAGGTAACTTTGGCAATATCTATACCGGTGATCCTCCGGCGGCCGCCCGTTACATCGAGTGCCGCCTGACCGACCTCGCGCGTCACGAAATATTTAACGATAAGCTCACTAACTTCATCCCGAGCTACGACGGGCGGAACAAGGAACCGGTCACGCTGCCGTCCAAACTGCCGCTCCTCCTAATGTTAGGAGCGGAAGGAATCGCGGTTGGGTTAAGCACGCGCATCTTGCCGCACAATTTTTGTGAGTTGATCGAGGCGCAAATCGCCATCCTGCAAAATAGACCCTTCGAGTTGCTGCCCGACTTTACGCAAGGCGGGCTGATGGATGCGAGCGGGTACGCGAAAGGCAGCGGCCGCATCCGCTTGCGCGCCGTCATCCACCCAAAAGAGCATCTGGCTGGCACTCTGGTCATCCGTGAACTGCCCGCGGGCACGACGACCGATTCCTTGATCGCCTCGATCGAGGAAGCCGTGCGCAAGAAGAAGTTGCGCATCAAGTCGATCGACGATTTCACGGCGGAAAACGTCGAGATCGAGATCAAGCTTTCGCCCGGCGAAGACGCGGAGAAAACCATCGCAGGGCTCTACCTCTTCACGGAATGCGAACAGGTGCTCAGTGCCCGGCCCGTCATCATCCGCGGCGACCGGCCGGTCGAGATGGATGTCGATGAAGTCCTGCGGGTGAACACGGAGCAACTGGTCGCGTTGCTCAAGGCGGAACTGGAACTGCGCCGCGATGAGTTGATGGCCGGCATCCATCAGAAGACGCTCGCGCAGATCTTCATCGAGAACCGCATTTACAAAGGCATTGAAAGCTGCCGTTCCGCCGAAGCGGTACAGAGCGCGGTGTTAACTGGCGTCAATCGTTACCGCGAACGCTTGCAGCGCGATGTCACGAGTGAAGACGTGGAAATGCTCTTAGGTCTGCGCATCCGCCGCATCTCACTTTTCGATATCGCGCAGAACCAGCGTGAGATCGATGACCTGGTCGCGCAGCTCAGCGAGACAGAGAAGAGTCTCAAGGGGCTAACCCGACACGCGATCAACTACCTGAAGAATCTGCTCAAGACTTACGGCAAGGATTATCCACGCCGCACCAAAGTCACTACCTTTGCCGAAGCAGATGCCCGCGAAGTTGCCGCCAAGAACCTGGCCATTTCCTACGATCCGGTGCGCGGCTATCTCGGCTACGGCGTCAAGGGAGAGGGCTTGGAACCTGCGTTCCGATGTTCGGAGTTGGATCGGATCCTGATCGTGTCGCAGGATGGCCGGTACAAGGTGGTGCCGCCGCCCGAAAAGCTTTTTGTCGACCGGGACCTGTACTATTTCGCGCTCTTCGAGCGGGAGGCGGTTTACACGCTGGTGTACGGGACGCCGAAAGCGACTTATCTCAAACGGTTCGCGTTTGGCGGGACCATCCTGAATAAGGAATACCGCTGCGCGCCGCTGAAGTCCCGGCTGATCCTACTAACATCCGAGCCGCTCGAGCGGGTCTACCTGAAGTATAAGCCGCTACGGCCGAAGCGGCCCGGCGGACCGTTGCCGCGCGGCAAGGAAGCTTTGCAGCCCGATGAGCAAGTCCATGAGCTGGCCGATGTGCCGGTGCAAACGGCGAAGACATTGGGCATGCTGATCAGCCACAAGTCGGTCGATTGGGTCAAGACGAGCCGCCCGCGCGG
>CAXUFU010000036.1:2034-12189 GCA_964250275.1 uncultured Chthoniobacterales bacterium
GTTGTAGTCCAAGTCATGGGTAGCGATGGCTCTCCTTAGCCGGTCCCTGACTGTCTGGCAGACGTTCAAAGAGGATGGGCCGCCCAACGTAAGATCCGCGCATCCAGACTGCCCCGCCGATCCTCTCACAACCGGACGCCAGCCGCTAAACGATTGCCACTGATCCACCGCCTCACATGATTCCCTTCCGCTCTTTCCTCGCGGCCGCGGCCGCGGCTCTCCTGCTCAGCACGCCTTCTACCCAAGCGGCGGATCCTGCCGGACCCCCCGTGGCGGCGGTCAAGCCGGTAGTCGACGATTACTTCGGCACCAAAGTCACCGATCCTTACCGCTGGTTCGAGGACGACAAAAGCCCCGAGTTCGTCTCCTGGCTCAAGGGCGAGGCGGATTACGCCGAACGCGTGCTGGCCGCCATTCCGGGGAGGAATGAAATTCGGGCCCGCGTGCAGCAGTTGAGCGATTCGAATGTCTCGATCACCGGGGTCGAAGTCTCCGCCGGCCGCTACTTCTACCTGAAAACCGCGCCGGGCGACGACAACCGCAAGCTTTACGTGCGCGAGACCGCACCCGGCACCCCAGAGCGCTTGCTGGTCGATCCCACCAAACTCGGCACGACAGGCAAGCATTTCTCCATCGATTACTTCGCCGCGTCGCCGGACGGGAAGAAACTCGCCTACGCCGTCTCGCCGGGCGGCAGCGAAGACAGCGTGCTGCATGTGCTCTCAGTCGATAACGGCCAGGACCTGGGCGAAGCGATCGACCGCACGGTAATTGCCTTTCCGGTCTGGGGCGCCGATAGCCGCGGCTTTTACTACAACCGGTTGCAGAAGCTCGCGCCCGGCCAACCGCCGGAGGGCAAATACCTGAACAGCCGTGCTTACTACCACGCGCTCGGGTCCGATCCGGACAAGGATCCCGCGTTGTTGGGCCGGGGTCTCACCCCGGGAGTCGAGATTCTCGAGACGGATACGCCGTATGTCGCGGTCTCGCCCGCTTCGCCTTACGCCATCGGGTTGCTGGCCCATGGCGTCATGAACGAACAAACCCTCTATTTCGCGCGCGTCGACGAGTTGCAGGGGGTGGCCACGCCCTGGAAAAAACTCGCCGATGTGGCGGATGCCGTCACAGGTTTCGATCTCCGCGGCAACACGGCTTACCTGCTCTCGCACCAGAACGCCTCCAATTTCAAGGTGCTCAAGGTGGATCTGAAAGCACCGGATATCGCCCGGGCGCAAGCCATCGTGCCGGCAGGCAGCAGCGTCGTCAAGAGTGTAGCGGTCGCGCAGGATGCCCTCTACGTGCAGACGATGGAGAGCGGTCTCGGGCGCGTCTTGCGCGTCCCTTTCAGCGGCGCAGGTGAAGGCAAGCCCGAACCGCTGGCCCTGCCCTTCGATGGCGCGGTCGGTTTCCTCTCGACCGATCCGACCGCCCCCGGCGCCACGTTTTCGCTCGAGGGATGGGTTCACCCCAAAGCTGTCTTTGCCTACGACCCAGCGAACGCGAAACCGGCCGATACGGGTCTCGCGCCCGCCTCGCCGATAGATTTTTCCGGGTACGAAGCGCAGGAACTCAAGTTTCGGGCGCCCGACGGCGTCATGGTCCCGCTTTCACTCGTCACGAAAAAGAACCAGCCGCGCCACGGCGACGCGCCGACCCTGTTGTACGCCTACGGCTCGTATGGCATCACCATTGATCCCGCGTTCAATCCGCAGCTCCTGGCCTGGCTGGAGCGCGGCGGCGTCTTCGCCGTGGCGCATGTACGCGGGGGCGGAGAGTTGGGCGAGGACTGGCACCTCGGCGGCTTCAAGCTGAACAAGGAAAACACGATCCGCGATTACATCGCCGCCGGCCAGTGGCTGGTAGACAACAAGTACACGTCGCCCGCCAAACTCGGGGGCCGGGGCGGCAGCGCCGGCGGCATCACGATGGGCGGCGCGATCACCCAAGCCCCGAATCTTTTCGCGGCCAGCCTCAGCGAAGTCGGCGTGCACGATACGTTGCGGAGCGAGTTTTCGCCCAACGGGCCCCCAAACATTCCGGAGTTCGGTTCGGTCAAGGATCTTGAAGGCTTCAAGGCCCTGTCGGCCATCGACACGTATCAAGCGGTCAAAAACGGGGTGGCCTATCCCGCGGTCATGCTGGTGACTGGGGTGAACGATCCGCGCGTGCCCGTCTGGGAGCCGGGGAAGATGACGGCGCGCCTGCAGGCGGCGTCTTCGAGCGGCAAGCCCGTTGTCTTGCGCGTCGATTACGATGCCGGCCACGGCATCGGTTCGACCAAGAGCCAGGCGAACACCAAGATCGCCGACGAGTTCGCGTTTTTGTTCTGGCAGTTCGGCGTGCCGGGCTTCCAACCGGGAAAGTAGGCCGCGCACAGCGGCGTGTAATCCAAAGGTAGGGATGGCTCTCCGAGCCGGTCCCATGCTGTCTGGGAAGCGTCCGGTTACTTGGAGCGCCCATTTTTCCGGGATTGCCTACCAGACAATCACGGACCGGCTCGGAGAGCCATCCCTACCTCTGGTGCGACCCGCCTCGCGCCATCAACTCGGCGGCAATTTCCTCCGCGCCCGCCCCAAAGCCCGGCATCCGCGCCAACCACTCGTAAACCGCGCGCCGCATCTCCCCGGTGAGGATCGGCGGCAGCGCCAGGACCTCATCGAAGGCGGCCATGACCTTGCCGGCAGTCTCCTCGATCGCACCTTCCGCTGCCGGCACGCTGCCGTTCTTCCTCCCCGGCTCCGTCGCGGAGCCAACCAGGCCCCGCTGGTACATCGCCATCGCATCCAGTACGACGGTGATCGTGCGCGGATAAAAACTGGTCATCAAGTTCCATGGTTCGCCCGTCGCCTGGTCGCCGGCGCCGCGGAAATCCGTGCGCAAGAGCACGGCGGGAATATCGGCGAACTTGGCGAAGAGAAATTCGACCACGGTGCCGGCATCCAGCTCGGGGCCGTCGTAATTGAACAGGCCCACATCGCATCCCAGGAGCGCGCGCAAGTCCTCGTCGCGGATGGCGTGCGCCGTGGCGTCGCGCTGCTCGAAGTCCTGGGGCAGGATGGGCGCATAACGGCCGTGCGAACGCCGGCGGATCGCGTCCGCCAAGGCGGCGTTGCCCAGCAGGTGCTTGGTGCTGAAAAGTTCGCCGCCGAAATAGACGGTGTAGGTTTTCTCGTTGCTCACAGTGAACGGGTGGTCTGCGGTGGCCGTGATTCTGCCCTCCGTGGCTGAATCACGAACGCAGCCGGATCATCGGCGGAGGGTTTGCCGCCGTCCACCCCGCGTTGCACCCGGACAAAGAAGACCGCTCTTTCCCGTCCAAGGGCGGATGGCGCGGCGAATCGGTTGGCCGGTCAAATCCCGGACTTCGACGCCGACCCACCTCGTGCTATAGATGCACTCCATGCCTTTGGAAACGCCGACCTCTCCGGAACCGGCCGGGACTGCGGAACCTTCCCCGCTCCGCACGTTCCAGCCGAAAAACCGTCGCAAGATCCTCCTCGCTTTCCCGCGTTACAGCTACAGCTTCGGCACCTTCAACCACGCCTTCCCGTTGATGGGCGATGTCAAAGGGTTTATGCCGCCGCAGGGTATCCTGGTCATCGCGGCACTCTTGCCCGAGGAATGGGAAATTACGTTTGTCGACGAAAACATCCAGCGCGTGACGCCGGAACAATTTGCATGGGCGGATGTCGTTTTCCTTTCCGGCATGCACATCCAACGCCACCGCATCCACGATCTCACCCGTCGCGCGCACGCCGCCGGCAAAGTTGTCGCGCTCGGCGGACCGTCGGTTTCTTCCGCACCCGATTACTACCCGGATGTCGACCTGTTGCATTGCGGCGAGGTCGGCGACGCCACGCTGCGGCTCTTCGAGCACCTGGACGAGACGGTCGAGCGCCCGGAGGAGCAAATCATCTTCCGGACGGTCGAACGCCTGCCGATGGCGGAGTTTCCCACGCCCGCTTATCACCGGATCAATATCCGCGATTACCTGCTCGGCTCGGTGCAGTTTTCCAGCGGGTGTCCTTTTACGTGCGAGTTCTGCGATATCCCCGCTCTCTACGGCCGCAACCCGCGCCTGAAATCCCCGGAGCAGGTCGTGCGCGAACTCGATGAGCTGGCCGATGGCGGCTGCGTCTCGGTGTATTTCGTCGACGACAACTTCATCGGCAACCCCAAGGCCGCCGAGTCGCTGCTCGACGCCTTGATCGAATGGCAAAAGCGGCGCGATTGCCAGGTGCGTCTCGCCTGCGAGGCGACCCTGAACATGGCCGGCCACACGCGAATCCTGGAAAAGATGCAGCAGGCGTTTTTCACCAACTGCTTTTTCGGCATCGAAACGCCCGATCCCAAGGCGCTCAAGGCGATGAAGAAGGGTCAGAACATGCGCATGCCGATCTTGGAAGCGGTGCAGACGGTCAACCGCTATGGCATCGAAGCCGCCTCCGGCATCATCATGGGCTTGGACACGGATACCGAGGAAACGCCGCAAGCCTTGATGGATTTTGCGCTCGTCTCGCAGATCCCGATCATGACGGTGAACATCCTCTACGCGCTGCCGAACACCGCGCTGTACGCGCGGCTGGAGAAAGAAAACCGCGTCCTGCACGACGTGGAGAACCGCGATTCGAATATTGTCTTCCTGCAACCGTACGAAACCGTCGTGCGCAATTGGCAGCGGGTCATCGCGGATGTCTTTGGCCCGGAGAATTTGTATGCGCGCTACGCTTACAACGCCATCCACACGTATCCGCATCGCATCAAGCCGAAGAACCCGTGGCGGCAGGCAACCTGGCCGAATATCCGGCGCGCCTTGGGCATCTTTCAGCGCATCATCTGGCGCGTCGGCGTGCGCAGCGACTATCGCCGGCTTTTCTGGCGAATGGCCTGGACCGAGTTAAAGCAAGGCAACATCGAAACGATGTTTCAGGTGGCGATGGTCGCCCATCACCTGATCACCTACGCGCGCGAGTGTACTCAAGGCAAGATGCAGTCCTCAAATTACTCGATCCGCCAGGTGGAGGCAGAGCGCGAGGGGGAAGCGCTGGCGCTGGCGTAAAGTTGGGCGCTGGCAAGCGCCGTCAAATCGACGATAGCACAAAGGCGCCAATTTTCCCTAGCAGCCGCGCTTCGACTCCGCCTTGCGTGTCGCCGCCGGCCTTGAGCTGGGTCTTCGTCACGGTCAGCGAATGGTCGCCACCTTCGACGACCTCCAGTTGGTTCGGCGCCTGCATTTGGGCGCGGACAGTCTCCAACAACTCCAGCGGACAAAGCGAGTCGCGGGTGCCTTGCACGAAAAGTATGGGAGTGGTGAGTTCGCGCAGGACCTGGTCGCGCAACTTGGCCGGATTGCCGGCGCCACAGAGCGGATAACCGAGGCAGACGATGGCCTGCACCTGTTCCTGCAAGCTGACGTGGCAACCCACGCGCGAGCCCATGCTCTTGCCGATCAGAACCACCGGGCCAGCGTGGGCCGTACGGAACCGCGCCAGCGCCTCACAATGCGCGGCGATGAGGCGCGGCAGCGGATCGGGCCGCGGCCGGCGTTCCAGCCTGTAAGGATAGTCCAACGTCTCGACCGGACCGAGCGTGCGAAGCAGACCTGCCCAGCGTTGCATCCACGGGTGGGTTGACGACGCGCCCGCACCCGGAGCGAAGAGAAAGCCAATCACAGCCGTTTAAGAACAGAAGGTTGTCGCTACCCGGCCGCGCCCGAGCGTTGGAAATGAGGTAAGTTCCGACTGTAGCGGCGGTCTATGACCGTCGTCGGCTTGCCCACGGAACACAGCATTTCCGGTGGTCATAGAAACACGGCGTCTCCGACGGTCATAGACACAGCGTCTCCGACGGTCATAGACCGCCGCTACAGTTAATAGCTACACACCCGAAAGCGTGACTTCCGCGGGCGCCGCCGCTGCGGTTGTGGCGGCGGCCGGATCACGCCGGAAAGGCTCGTACTGCGCCAGCCATTTGAGCGGCACCACCGCGTGCACGCTGATGGCGCCATCATCCAGGTAAACCGTCGAGAGCACCTGGCCGTGCTGATGCAGGCCGCTGAGCATGTCCGCCCGGTCCGCCGGCAGGACCAACTCAACGCGCTCGAAGCGATCCGCCAACTGCTGCTCCATGCGATGCAGCAGTTCATCGAGGCCCTCGCCGGTTACGGTCGAGATAAACAGCGCATCCGGGAAATGCCGCCGCAGCGGGTTCAGCGCGCCGCGGTCCGGCAACAGGTCCACTTTGTTGAACACCGTCAGGATTTTTTTCTCCGGCGCGCCGAGCTCCGCCAGCACTTCCATCGTCGTGCGGTGAAAGGCGAAAATCTCCGGCTGGCTTGCGTCGAGCAGATGCACCAAAAAATCCGAGAGCGTTGCCTCTTCCAGGGTGGCCTTAAAAGACTCGACCAGGCGATGGGGCAGCTTGCGCACGAACCCGACCGTGTCCGTCAGCAGGAGCGGTTGTCCGCCCGGCAGCGTGATCCGGCGCGTCGTCGGATCGAGCGTGGCGAAAAGCTTGTCCTCGATAAAGACGTCCGCACCGGTCAGCTTCTTGAGCAGCGAAGACTTGCCCGCGTTGGTGTAGCCGACGATGGCCGCGTGCGGCAGCGGCACGCGCTCGCGCTGTTTGCGCTGGGTGGCGCGCTGGCTGCGCACCTCTTCCAGCTCGCCTTTCACCTGATCGATGCGGCGCCGGACGAGCCGGCGGTCCGTCTCGAGTTGGCTCTCGCCTTCGCCCTTGCCGCCGATGCCTTGCTGCCGGCTCAAATGGCCCCAAGCCCGCGCCAGCCGCGGCAGCGAGTACTCCATGCGCGCGAGTTCCACCTGCAAGCGCGCCTCCCGCGTCCGCGCCCGACCTCCAAAAATATCCAGGATGACCTCTTCGCGGTCGATCACCGCCATGCCGCTCAACTCCTCCCACTTCCGCTGCTGGCCGGGCGTGAGTTCGTTGTCGAAAATGATGACGTCGCAACCCAGGGCGCGGGCACGATCGACGATTTCCTGCGCTTTGCCGGAGCCGATCAGGTGGCCGGACTGCGGCTTGTTGATTTTGGCCAAGATGCGGTCGGCAACCTCGAGCCCGAGCGTGTCGACGAGCTCGGCCAACTCGTCCAGCAGGCTGCGCGCGTCTTCCGGCGTCTGCGGCGGCCAGCAAGCGGCGGCGAGCAAGGCCCGGGTGATGGTCTTTGGCTTCTCGTGGACAGCAAACATGACGAGCCGCATAGTACTCTGGCTCGGGCCAGGGGGCAACCGGCGTCACGGCTGCTTACCAGCGTCATCGGGGACGGGACGAGTCCCCTTCGGCGTACCCCGCGCGGTCCGCCATGCCCAACCGCTTTTGCCGTCCTGTCTTCCGAGGTGCCGGGTGGTTCAACACCACCCGGCACGAAGGATAGACCTGAAGGCCGCGCCCTGATCTTGGCACGCCGTTCGTTTTAGACCCACTGCATCCCCGCTGCGCACCGTCAGCACGCCGGAGCGAGGGTGCCCGGGCTTACTCGAACACCAGGTTTTCGAGGTGGATCGGTACCGCGTTCCAGCAGGTTACGTCGGCCACCAGATTGTATTTGTAGTCGAACGCCTTGTCGCCGTTGGGCAGCAATCCGATCAACTCGGTGAAGACGTAGGGACCTCCCACCGCGTAATCGATCAAGTACTGGCCGGGAGCATCCTCGTACACGCTCGACGTGATCGGGCTGAAGATGGGCGGGTCCGCCAGATAATGCCAGGTCTCGGTCGCCGTATCGCCTCCCTCCGGGATCGAGTACTTGCGCGGGGCGCTGTAGGTGCGGCTCTTACCCGGGGGCGTGTGATTGATGCTTTGGTAACCGTCGTCGAACAACAGCAGATCATCGCGGAAGAAACTGACGGCATGCTGCCCGATCGGGTAATGCGTTCCAGTGGTGCCTTTCAAGGCATACTTGCGCAAGGACGGAAACTGATACCACTGCTTGGTCGGATCACCCAAGATCCACTTGATCGCTCCGGTATCGTAATCCAGGGCGATCACGAAATCTTCCCGGCTCGAGACGACGAGCGAATTATCGGACGGCCGATAGGTATTGGCATTATTGTGAAACCAGTCCGTCAGCGCACCGGGCGCCGGCACGAACTGCGAGGGATCATCCCCGCCGGCAGTCATCGCCTGGGAAATGATGGTGGCTAGATTCCAATTCTTCAGGACGTTGCCCGAGGTATCTACTTCCATGATGGTAGAGTCGGTATATTCGGCGGTGCTGGTGCACGTCAAAATACCGCTTTTACCGAAATCGAAGTTGTGGTGGAAGGTGGTCACGCCCGCCGCGGCATAGTCCGCGATGTTGGTGGAGGTGCCGTCGAAGTCGTTGCGCAAGATGGTGGTGCCGGGAGGTCCCGCGCCCGTGTGCGTGTTGATCGTGCCTGGGAGATAATACGCGGAATAGAAGCTGCCGCCGTAGAAGATCACCGTCACGCTGGCGTCATCGGTCGTGCCCACCCAGCGGATTTCGCCGTCGGTGTCGATGACCGTGGGTGAATGCGTGTTGATCCCGGACTTCATCTCGATAAAGTCATAGCTCAACGCCGCGTCCTTGGTCCTTGGAGTGATGACGGTCGCCGGGTGATCGAAGGTACCACCGAAATTCGTGGTCGTATTATACCGGATGGTCTTGATGGACAGGGTGTTGGTTTGCGACGTGCCGTCGACAAACGTGAAGACTATTTCCACGGTGTTAGTGAAATCCTGGTACAACCCGAAGACGGGTACCGTGAGGGCGCCCGTAGTCTCGTCGATGTCGCCCTTGCCGAGCAGGTAATTGCTGGAATAACGCGCGGACACCGGCCGCGTGAGCGATCCGGGCTTGGGCGACACGGTAAACTGCACGTGATCGAGCAAGCTGGTGTCATCCATGTGCGCGGAGACCAGGCTGATAAACGGAGTGATCCCCTGTTTGGAGGAGTCCACGGCGACCAACAGTTTGGCGGCGCTGGATTGCAGGGGCAGCACGGCGGCCAGGCCGGCGAAAGCCAGGGCCAGGCACGCCAGCCAACCGCGTGCCGGCATGCGGGACGGACCCACGGGCGGAGCGTTCGATTCTGCTGGCGTGAATGTCAAAGGAGAGGTTCGAGTCATTGGTTGTTTGAGCGTTCTTTTTTGGACGGGCGATAGGGTCGTTTGATAGCCGTGCGTCGCCCGCTCACGGCCTTTTACTCACGGAAAGGAGGGTGTGGTCAAGCAGCAATGCAGATCGAGCCTAATCGAAGACCAAGTCTTCCAGGTGAATCGGCACTGCGTTCCAGGCTGTGCCGGTCCCGGTCTCATGGTATTTGTAGTCGAAGACCTTTTCCCCGGCGGCGTTCAAACCGAGCAGATCAGCAAATTCGTAAGGCCCCAGGACGCCGTAATCGATCAGATAATTACTGGGCACATCCTCGTAGACACTGGATACGATGGGGCTATAAAGCGGCGGGTCCGGCAGGTAATGCCATATCTCCGTGAAGGTACGCGCCTGCAAATCCAGGGAGTACTTGCGTGGAGCGCTGTACGTTCGAGTCTTGCCCGGGGGCTGATGGTCCGCGCTGCCGTAGCCGTTATCAAAGAGCAGCAGCCGATCGCGGTAGATGCTGATCGCATGCTGGCCGATCGGGTAATGGGTGCCGGGAGTCGCAGTGAGGGCGAACTTGCGTAAAGACGGGAACTGATGCCACTGCTTGGTTGGGTCTCCGATGATCCACTTGATGGCGCCCGTCTCGTAATCGAGGGCAATCACAAAATTCTCCCGGCTGGAAATCAGGATCGTATCGTCGGAAGCGCGATAGGCATTGGCGTTATCGTGAAACCAATCCACAAAGCTGCCAGGCGCGGCCACGAACTTGGTCGGATCATCGCCGCCCGCGATCATCGCCGCCGTGATGATTTGGGGCATGTCCCAAGTATGCAGGATGTTGCCCGCGGTATCGATCTCCATGACCGTGGATTCGTCGTATTGCGGGGTAGTCACTCCGATGAGAATCCCTTGTTTTCCGAAGTCAAAATTATGATGGATCGTCAGGATGTTGTCCGCTGGGATATCCGCGTAGTTCACGACCGTCGTCACCGCGCCGCTGAACTCATTGCGCAGGATGGTGGTGCCGCTGCCACCGTCAACGTTAGCCAGACCGTTGCTGCTCACGACATAGA
>CAXUFU010000037.1:0-11906 GCA_964250275.1 uncultured Chthoniobacterales bacterium
GGCGCCCCCCTGCGGGGCCGGGGCGCGCCGCCCCCGCCGCCGCCCCCCCCCCCCCGCCCCCGCCCCCCCCCCCGCTCTACAACCTGAACTTACCGGCTACCCCATTCCTAATCTGCTCCAGCCGCCACCAAGAAGGCGGGGGGCTATATGCCGCCTGCCCAGCCGGCGAGAAACGTTTCCACCAGCACGGGCAGTTCGGGGCTGTAACCTCCCTCGAGGATCCCCGCCACCGGGCAGGGCGCCGCCTGCAGCCAGGCGCCGAGAACGCCAAATTCCTTCGGACGCAGGCGCAAATCGGTGATCGGATCTCCCGCGTAAGCGTCGAAGCCCGCGCTGACCAGGATCAGGTCGGGGTGGAAGGCGAGCACCTCGCTCCAGCTCTCTTGCAAGACCCGGAGATGGTCGGCTGCTGGCGTGCCCGGCGCCACGGGGAAGTTGCGGGCGTTGCCGCGGGACTCCAGCCCGGTGCCCGGGTACCCCGGCGCCTGGTGGACACTCACGTAGGAAAGACTCGGCCGATCGCGCAGGATGTCCTCGGTGCCATTGCCGTGATGGGCGTCGAAATCCCAGACCGCGACCCGCCCGGCGCCGAGCTTGGCCTGGGCGGCAAGTGCCGCGATGGCGGCGGAGTTCAGGTAGCAGAAGCCCATGGCGCGGTCGCGCGTGGCGTGATGGCCGGGCGGCCGCATCAAGGAAAAGGTTCGCTCGCCCGTGAGCGCCAGGCGGGCGGCGCGGATGGCTAGGCCGGCGGCGCGGCGAGCGTGGAGCTCGATCTCCGGCAGGGCGGGCGTATCGCCATCGAAATCGCCCGTGGGCGCCTGCAACCCGGCTAAATGACCGGGAGAATGTGCGCGCAGGATGGCTTCGTCGCCGGCCGGTTCGCCCTGGCGGTCGGCGGGCTCTTTGGCGTCAAACCATTCGGGATGGGTCTGTTGGAGATGCTGCGCCGTACGCAAGACGCGGGCGGGCATTTCGACGTGGCCGGGCGCGGCATACTGGGCGCTTGCGGGATCGTAGAGGATGCGCACAGGACTCTTTTGTCAGGGGCTGGCTGGAAGGAAGCAACGCCGCAATAGGCGGTGTGCGCAAGCGGATAGACGGGCAGCCGAGCCGGCAAATGGGGGTGCGGCACGCGGTGGCCTGGTGTGGAAACCCCGGGCGGCGAAGGCATTGGAAAAGGGGACGCGCGCCCCACTTTGCCGAGGCAAACCGCGAGGAACTCAAGTCCACCCGACAGTCTCTCTGCGAAGTGAGAGCATTGACAGTGCTGTGTCGGCTGGTACGATGTGCGCCAAGTACTTTCGGCGAACCATTCGCTAACAAACTATAAACGAAGCCTTAACAATCCTTGACCAGAGAAGTTCTTCGCGAATAGAACTACGCAGCCTGTCTCCCTAGACAGTGAGCGCTTACCCATGAGATTTCCGCTTGCCTTAACCAGCAAAATCGCCGCCTACATCATTGGCCACAAGCTCCGCGGCACGGCTAAATTTGCTACCGTCCTTCAGTTGGAGCCCCTCCACACCTGCAACTTGACTTGCACGGGCTGTGGCCGCATCCTGGAGTATTCCACGTCCATGAAAGACGTGATGAGCCTGGAAGATTGCCTCGGAGCCGCTCAGGAGTGCAATCCTCCGATGGTCTCCATCTGCGGCGGAGAACCGCTGATTTACCCGCAGATCGAGGCGCTGACCCACGGTTTACTCATCGATCAAGCCCGGGTTGTTTACCTCTGCACGAACGCCATGTTCATGCGCCGCAAGATGCGCGCGTACCTGGCCCGGGAGTTCGGCCGTCATGGCGCGGCCCTCGAACCGAAGCTCGCCGAGTTGCTGGCCGAGGAGCTGATCACCGAGAAAGAGGCCGCGGAAATCCGCAAGGGTCCCAAGAACCCGGACGCGCCGGTGATGGAGCCGCACGCGTTTTTCTATTGGAACGTCCATTTGGACGGCCTCGAGTACACGCACGATCTTATCGTCGAGCGGGAAGGCGTCTTTAAGGAAGCGGTCTTGGGCATGCGCATGGCCAAGGCACTGGGTTATCAGGTCGCAACCAACACGACCATCTACAAAGAGACAGACATGGAGGAAATCGAACAGATGTTCGAGTTCCTGGGCGACCTGGGCATCGATGGCCACACGATCAGTCCCGGCTACGAGTACGACGCCGCCAAGCAAGACATGGTCAAACGCTTGAATCTCCGGGGCGAGGACTTTTTCCTCACCCGGGAGGGCACGCGCGAGAAGTTCAAGGATTTGCTCGATTGGAGTGGGCGTTATCCGATCTTGGGCACGCCTGTTTACCACGAGTTCCTGGCTGGCCGGCGCGAGTTGATGTGCTCCGCCTGGGCCATCCCGACGCGCAACATCGCGGGCTGGAGAGCGCCCTGCTATTTCATGGCGGGCGCCGGCCATTATCCGACCTACGCCCAAATGCTCGCGGATGTCGATTGGACGAAATACGGCGTGGACAAGGACACCGGCGCACCGCGAGACCCGCGTTGCGAGAATTGCATGACTCAATGCGGTTTTGAGCCGAGCGCGGCCATCGGCCTGAACGCAGAGCGGGGTGATACCTGGAAGAACATTAAATTCAACTTCGGCCCCCGCCCGAAGCCGAGCGGCCGCGGACACCTGGTGGAAGCTTACAATGGCGTGACGGCCGGCCGCGGACATTTGACCGGCGCGGACGCGCATCCGCGGAACTGCGGCGCGGCCCTGGCCGAACCGGTGCCAGTCTAGTTTGCTTTGCTTTGGCAAGACGTTTTCTGACCCTGGCAAGTTTTGACCGTAAACTCTGGCGCGCGACGCGTGCCGCCCACTTCAGTGGCAGTCGATGACCGGCCTAATTCGCTCGACCAGCGCAACTCAAAGCTTGCTCACGGCCTGAGAGACCGCTAAGACGCGGGCGTAACTTCCAAAAATCCTAGCCGCTCACCCAGGCGGCGCGACTCATTATTTCCACATCCCCGCATGGCTAAGGTAGTTCGCCTCAACACGTCCAACGGGCGTTTGGCCGTCAAGCAGCCTCAGTATGAGGTCGTCGACGAGGAGCTGCGGGCCGGCATCAAACTCGCCCAGGAAAATCTGCTCCGGCTCCAGTCTCCGGAAGGGTATTGGGTCGGCGAGCTGGTCGTCGATAGCACGCTGTGCTCGGATTACATGCTCTTCATGCACTGGCGCGGGCAGATTGATGCCGTGCGCCAGGAGAGATTGGCGCGCCACATCCGGAGCATGCAGTTACCCGATGGCGGGTGGAACAACTATCACGGCGGCCCAAGCGAGATCAACGCCTCGGTCAAAGCCTACTTTGCGCTCAAGCTCGCCGGGCACAACCCGCAGGCGCCGTGGATGGCGGAGGCCCGGGCCAATATCCTGCGCCTGGGCGGCATCCCGCACATGAACACGTACGGGAAGCTGTACCTGGCGCTGCTCGGCCAATTCCCTTGGGAATACCTGCCGACCATTCCCGTGGAGGTGATCCTGTTTCCGGACTGGGCGTATTTCAACGTCTACCAGATGTCGAGCTGGAGCCGGGCCATGCTGATGCCGCTGGCGATCATCAACCATTTCCGGCCGACCCGGCATTTGCCCGAGGACAAGCAACTGCACGAGCTCTATCCCTACGGCCTGGAGGGAGCAGATTTTTCGTTGCAGCGCAGCCATCGTTTCTTTACCTGGCGCAATTTCTTCTTGCGCTGCGATAGGGCGCTGAAGTGGGTGGAATCTTGCCGCTGGAAGCCTCTGCGCGCGCGGGCGCTGGTCGCCGCCGAAAAGTGGGTGGTCGAGCGTCTGGGGGAGGGAAGCGACGGGCTCGGGGCGATTTTTCCGGGCATGGTCAATTCGCTGATCGCTCTGGATGCGCTCGGGTATCCGAACGATCACCCGGTCTGTTTGAAGACCGAGGCCGATCTCGAAAAGCTGTTTGTCGATGAGCCGAACGACCTGCGCATTCAACCGTGCCTGTCACCGGTTTGGGACACGGCGGTCACCTCGATCGCGCTGGTGGAAAGCGGCATCGAAGCGAACCACCCAGCCCTGGCCCGGGCAAGCTCCTGGCTCTACTCGAAGGAAGTCCGGGTTCGCGGCGATTGGGTCAAGCAAAACCCCTATCATGAAGCCAGTGGTTGGGCGTTCGAGTTCAACAACGATTACTACCCGGACACGGACGATACCGCGATGGTTCTGATGGCCTTGCGGCTCATCGAGCCCGAGGACCAGGAAGCCGCCAACGCTGCGTTCAAGCGCGCGTTGGGCTGGCAGATGAGTTTCCAGTGCCGGGACGGCGGTTGGGCGGCGTTCGACAAGGACGTGACCAAAGGCTGGCTGGAAGATATGCCGTTCGCGGATCACAACGCGATCTTGGATCCTACCTGCTCGGACCTGACCGCCCGCACAATCGAGCTGCTCGGGTATCTGGGCAGCGATCGGCGGGAGCGTGCCGTCGCCCGGGCTATTACTTATTTGCGGTCTACCCAATGCGACGACGGGTCCTGGTACGGGCGTTGGGGCGTGAATTATATCTATGGCACGTGGCAGGTGTTGCGCGGGCTGCGCGCCATCGGCTACGACATGCAAGAAAGCTGGGTGCGGCGGGGCCGCGACTGGTTGGCGAGCTGCCAAAACGAGGATGGCGGCTGGGGCGAATCTTGCGCCAGCTACGACGATCCGGCTTTGAAAGGCAAAGGGCCGAGCACGGCCTCACAGACGGCCTGGGGGCTCATGGGGCTTTGCGCCTGTGGCGACCTGGACGCGCCCGCCATTCAGCATGGTGTGCAGTATTTATTGGAGACGCAAAATCCGGATGGTTCCTGGACCGAAAACGAGATCACCGGCACGGGTTTCCCGAAGGTTTTCTACCTTAAGTACGACATGTACCGGAACAATTTTCCACTGCTGGCACTGGCAACTTACGCCAACGCGCGCGCCAGCCTTTTCCTTCCCACACACGTGCAACTGGAGCCTGCCGCGCGAATCAACTCTTATCCGAAACTCAAGAAGCTGGTGCCGCAAATAGTGACCCTGCTGAGCGGGGTTTTTTCCGACGCTGCTACCGACCGCGCTTCTTAGAGTTGTGCAGAGAACACCTAGCCGCTTCACATTATGCCCTTCGAACTTCCCGCATTGCCTTACCCGAACGATGCCCTCGAGCCGAACATTGATGGCCGCACGATGGAGATCCACCATGACAAGCATCACGGCACCTATGTTACCAATCTGAACAAGGCGCTCGAAAACTCTCCGAAGCTGTCGTCCATGCCGATCAACGATTTGATTGCGGACCTGAGCGCTGTCCCGGAGAGCGTTCGGACAGCAGTGCGCAACAACGGCGGCGGCCACGCCAATCACTCGTTTTTCTGGAAGATCATGTCGCCGGATGGCGGCGGCGAGCCGACCGGGGAGTTGGCCACGGCGATCGATGAGGCGTTCGGCGGTTTTGCCCCTTTCAAGGAGAAGTTCAACGCGGCGGGTCTGGCGCGTTTTGGTAGCGGTTGGGCCTGGCTGGTGCGTAGCAAGGAAGGCAAATTGGAAATCATTTCCACGGCGAACCAGGACAACCCCATCATGGAAGGTCACACGCCGATCTTAGGCGTCGATGTATGGGAACATGCTTATTACCTGAAGTACCAGAACGTCCGGGCCGAGTATTTGAAGAACTGGTGGAACACGGTCGACTGGCCGGCGGTCGATCAGTACTATACCTTAGCCCGCGGCTAACCCTAGTGGTAGGGATGGATCTCCGAGCCGGTCCCTGACTGTCCCGCAGGGTGGATGGGTCGTGGACTTGGGGATTGTAGGGCGGGGGGGGGGCGGGCGCGCCCCCCCCCCCCCCCCCCCCCCGCCCCCCGCCCCCCCCCCCCCCCGCCCTACAGTCGGAACGCGTCTTGCATAGTGCTCATCCAGACAGCGAGGCGGCCGAAAGCTCGGCTTAGCCCGCAACCCAGGCCGTCCGTAAGTATGGCTCGCCCGTAAAATCCTCCGGCATGGAGGCAGTCGCGATTTTCCATTTGTTGCCGGCGGCGGGCAAGGCGCCGGTGATCCGGCGCACGAACTCGACTCCCGGCAAGCTGCGCTGATTCGTCGTACAAAGCATCCAGCCATTCGACGTCAGCAGCGGTGCCGCCAGCTCAACCAACCGGCCGAAATCGTCTTCAACCCGGAACACCTGCCCGGCGCGATTGCGCGAGAACGTCGGAGGATCCAGCACGATGCCGGCAAACCGGCGGCCTTGCTTGCCGAAGCGCTTCAACCAATCGAACACGTCGCCGCTGAGGAACTCGTGGCCTTCCTCGGCGCGGATGCCATTGAGCGAGAAGTTCTCTTGACCCCATTCGAGGGCGCGCCGCGCTAAGTCCACACTCACGGTCCGGGCACCGGCTGCCGCGGCCGCGACCGAGAACGCGCAGGTGTAAGCGAAGCAATTGAGCACCGTCTCGCTCGCGGACACACGCTGGCGCACCGCCAGCCGATTGTCGCGCTGATCGAGGAAGAGGCCTTGCGAGTAGCCGGCCTGGAAATCGATCCGATACCGCAACCCATTTTCCGAAATCTCGAATGGCGCCTCGATCCCTGCCCCGGCCCAGGGTGTGGCCACTCCCTTACTCCTCGGGTCCAGCCGCTTCCAGTAAATGGAGATCGGCGCTGGAGCCACGGCGCGAAGCCAGGCCGGAGGTTCGGCTCCATTCGTCTGCGCGAGCCAGCGGCCGGCGAAGTCATCGATGATCAGCCCGCTGAACTCGGGCCCATCGCCGGCGCCGTCCAGGAGGCGCAGCGCGTCCGTTCCTCCGGCGCGGATGAGGTCGCGCCGTTGGCACGCCCAGGCGAACGCTTTGAGCGGATCAGGCATCTGCGGATTGCATTCGGAGGTCAAAAAACTAGAATCGGGAAAACTATGAGCCAGCTACTCCAGGAAGTCGAAGCCGCGAGCAAAGCCGGAAAGCTCCTGCCGGCCAGTGTCGAGAACATTGCCGCGGTGCTCCAGGGCGGCCGCGCGCTCTATGAAAACAGTGTCGTCGAGCTGGTCGCCGGCGAGCATTGGGAAGAGCTGAACGACCGTTTCTACACCCGGCTGGCTTTCGGCACCGGCGGGCTGCGGGGGAGGACCATCGGCAAGATCGTCACCGAGGCAGAGCGGGGCGAGCCGCAGCCGCTCGACCGCCCGCAATACCCGTGTGTGGGCACTAACGCGATGAACTTCTACAACATCAGCCGCGCGACGCAGGGGCTGGTGCGTTATTTGCGCCGTTGGGTGGCGGAGAGCGGCTCGGGCGGCCGGCCCAAGCTCGTCATCGCGTACGACACGCGTCATTTCTCGCGCGATTTTGCCGATCTCACCGCCAAGGTCGCCACGGAAAACGGCTGCGACGTGGACCTTTTCGAAGGGCCGCGGTCCACGCCGGAACTATCGTTTGCGGTGCGCCTGACGAACGCGCAGGCCGGCATCGTCATCACCGCCAGCCACAACCCCTCCCACGACGACGGGTACAAGGTTTACTTCGATCAAGGCGCCCAGATCGTCGAGCCGCAGGCCACCGGCATCATCGCGGAGGTCAACGCCACGGTCAGCGAAACCTACGATCCGCTGCATGGGCTGGATCGGGGAGAGTTGACCATGCTGGGCGCGGAAATCGATGCCGCTTACCTCGAGCGCCTCAAAACGCTGGTGCTCGATCCTCTGGTCCTGACGAAGGCCAAGGGATTGAGCGTCGTTTTCACGCCCCTGCATGGCACCGGGGGCGCGATCGTGCCCGCGGCGCTGCAAGCGCTCAAAGTGACGTACACGACCGTGCCGGAGCAGGACGTGCGCGATGGCCGGTTTCCGACCGTCAAATCGCCCAACCCGGAGAACGCCGAAGCGTTGACCCTGGGCATGAAGCTCGCCGATGAGCGCCAGGCAGATCTTGTGATCGCGACCGACCCGGACGCAGATCGCATGGGCGTCGCGGTGCGGGACGACGACGGCAAACTGAAGCTGCTGACCGGCAACCAGATTGGATCGTTGCTGGCCTATTACCGGCTGAAGACGCTTTTTGAGACCGGGGTGCTCAACGAGGGCAATCGCAGCCACGCCGCCATCATCAAGACGTTTGTGACGACGGATTTGCAGAAGGCGATCGCGGAGCATTACGGCGTGCGCTGTGTTGAGACGCTGACCGGGTTCAAGTACATCGGCCAGAAGCTCGGGCAATACGAGCAAGCGTTGCCGGCGGAGGCGCGCGAGCATTACCGGCGCCGCAGCGAGGCGGAAACGCGGGCGTTGCGCCTGGAGCACTCGACCTATTACGTCTTCGGCGGCGAGGAAAGTTACGGCTACAGCGGGGCGGACTTCGTGCGCGACAAGGACGCCAACGGCGCGACGGTGATGTTCGTGGAAGTCGCTGCCTACGCCAAGGCGCGCGGGCTGACGTTGCCGGCGCTCCTGGACGAGGTGTATGCCACCTTCGGTTTTTACCTGGAGAAGAATGGCGCCATCACTTTGGAAGGCGCGGACGGCGCGGCCAAGATCCAGAAGCTGCTCGCGTCCTACGACAGTGCGCCGCCGCAGGAAATCGCGGGGCGAGCGGTGCGCGGGAGCAAGAACTTTGCGCGTGAAACCATTCACGATATCGAGGGCCAGGAAATCCCGTCCGAGAAAATGCTGATCATGGAGCTGGCGGACGGCGGCCGGGTGGCGGTGCGCGGTTCGGGCACGGAGCCGAAGATTAAGTACTATCTTTTCGGCCAGCAGCAGCCGGAACCGGGGCGAAAGCTGGCCGAGGTGGATCTGGCCGAGGCGAAGGAGCGAGTCGGCAAACTCCTAGACGAGACCTGGGAGTGGCTCCAGCAAGATGCGCAGGCGCGGATGTAGATAGGCCGCGGGAAGTTGTCGGCCCGCAAGTTGCTTTCCTTACCGGCGAGTAAAAGGAGGTGCAACCATGTCTCGAGAGATCAATCTTAGCGGCGGCGACATCAGCGTGATCAAAGGGCTCGGCCTCACCGGTTCGGCCATTAACGGGATGAAGCTGCTCGAACGGCTCGGCAACATGGATTGCGCCGAGCTGATCGACACGCTCGACGGCTTGATGATGTTCGACTACGTGGTGTCCGATGTGGAAACGATCCGGAACCGTGAGGATCTGGAGCGCGCGAGTTTCAAGGTGAACTCCACCCACCTGCGGGACCTGAAGGAAGCGTTAAACCCGCAACGCAAGGAGCCGGTCTCCCGCCGCCAGCGCCGCACCTGATAGCAGCGAAGCTGCCTTCCAAAAAAAGGTGGGGATGGCTCTCCCGAGCCGGTCCCTGACTGTCTGGCCAGCGTCCCCGGTCGGTGGCCGCACTATGCACAAAAGCCTTTGCCGGAAACCAGCTCTCCGAGAGCCACCTCCAAAAGTCTACCAGTTCAGCGAAGCCGCGTCACGCTGCGCCACGCTCCCGACCACGGTGGGCTGGTAAGACCGCACCCGATCTTGCACCGCCAACTCCGCTGGTGAAACCGGGCGCGCACGCGGAATAAACGCGTCGTCCGTTACCTCCGCTCGCGCGTCAAAAGTCGACGGTACTGAGATCACCACCGGTTGCGCCCGTCTCACCGGCACACCGGGGAAAACCGGGAGAGCCCGAGCGACGCGTACAGGCTCCGAGTCGGCCACTGACGGCACAGGTGCCAAAGGAGCTGGGATCGGCTGTCTGCCGGGTTCTCGGCTAGCCTTCGCTGCTGTCAGCTCGGCAGTCCGCGACGCGGGCTCGACGTAGCTGACGCGCACCATCCGCTTTGCCTGCCTGTTGCCGGCCACCGCTTTCCCGGTCTGCCATGCCCCGCTCAAATCCCCGAGAACAAACGCAGCGGTAATTACCGCTAGCCCGACGCCCAAAACCCCAGCTAACACCAAAAAGAATCCCACCTTTGCCAGACTGAGAAAGGTGAGCCGCGCGGAGGAAGATTGTTTCGCCTGCATAATCGATCCTTTCAGAGGAAGCATCGGTGCCGGCGCACTGTTTGGCTGCGTCTCGCGCGGCTCCGAACCATTGCCCGGTTGTCGGCGCGGTTCATGTCGATTAACGTCGCCATTGCATGACCACTTCGAGCGGGCCGGCTGAGCCCTCCCGCACTTCTGCTCGCGACCGTTTTGTGGCCCGCGCCTGGCCCTGGGCCGCGGCTTTGCTCAGCGGCGGCCTGGTCACGCTTTGCCTGGAGCCTTGGAACCAGGCTTGGCTGTGCTGGGTAGCTTTGACTCCCCTCCTCGCGGCGGTCTGGAGCACCGGGCAAGAACAGAGCGCGGGCGATCCGGCCATGGCAGGGACGGAAGTTGCCCGCCGGCGATTGCTGCGCGAACCGTGGGCGCGGGCGTTCGCGCTGGGGTACGTCGCGGGGCTGGTTTTCTTCTGGACCGCGTTCTACTGGCTCTGGCAAGTCACCGGGCCGGGCTGGTTCCTGCTGGCGCCGTACATGGCGTGCTATTTTGCCGCCTGGGCCGTTTTCATGGCCACGGTAGCCCGGCCGCGGGTGTGGGTGCGGGCAGAAGCAGACGGCCCCGGGTCGGCCTGGAGAACCTTCTCGACCCGGCGGACAGCCGGTTCGGAGCGGCACCCCTACCTGCAAACGATGGCGGCTCATGCGCCCGCTTCGCCCTTCCTGCGCTCGCGTGGGAACTTGTGGACGGCTTTCCTCGGCGCCACCGGTTGGGTTGCGCTCGAGTGGCTGCGCAGTTGGATGCTCTCGGGCTTTGGGTGGAACGATCTTGGCGTCAGCCTGCATACCAACCTGCCTTTGATCCAGCTCGCGGAATGGACGGGCGTGGGCGGCGTCTCGTTCGTGGTGGCGTTCGTCAACGTCATCGCGCTCGCCACCGTCTACCGTTTCGCGGCGGAGGTGCGCACGCACAA
The DNA here is from genome assembly GCA_964250275.1 of uncultured Chthoniobacterales bacterium. Taxonomy (GTDB): domain Bacteria; phylum Verrucomicrobiota; class Verrucomicrobiia; order Chthoniobacterales; family SZAS-18; genus CAXUFU01. The sequence continues at coordinate 10,863 of CAXUFU010000037.1, forward strand.
GGTGCGGCCGCATTTCGATTTTACGCTCACGCTGGCCGGGCTGCTCCTGGTTTTCAGCTTTGGCTTGCGGACGATGCAGACCGGGCGATCCGCCGCGGCCGTCCCGGGCGCGACGGCTCCCCTGCGGGTGGCCGCCGTGCAGCCCAATATTCCGCAGTCGGACAACTGGGCGCCGGCCTGGCAAGCGGTCAGCTTTCAATCCTTGCTGGAGCTCAGCAACGAGGCGATCGCGACCAAGCCCGATCTCCTGCTTTGGCCCGAGGCCGCCACGCCGCGCGGCCTTTTCGGCGACCGGGAAAACTACGAGTTTGTGATGGGCATCGCCGCGCGGGCAAACTGCAATTTTCTGCTCGGCACGCTGGACTACGATTTCGGCCCCGATGGCCATGCCCAGGCGGATTACAACGCCGCCGTGCTGCTGCCCAAGGGCGGGGGCGACGCGCAGGTTTACCGCAAGATTCATCTCGTGCCGTTTGGCGAGTATGTCCCGTACCGGCACGCTTTTCCGCCGCTCGCCTGGGTGGTCGGCAGCCAGGTGCCGAGCGATCTCTCGCCCGGGACAAAACCCGAGGTTTTCGAGACCGCCGATCCCCCCGTGCGTCTCGGGCCGCTCATCTGCTTTGAGGATACCATCGGCGAACTGACGCGCCAGCCGGTGCTGCTCGGCGCGCAAATGCTGGTCACGATCACCAACGACGCCTGGTTCGGCCCGACCGCCGCGAGCCATCAGCACCTCGCCGAGGCCACTTTCCGGACGGTGGAGAACCGGCGGCCGCTGGTGCGTTGCGCGAACAACGGCGTGACAGCTTTTGTGGACACCGAGGGCCGCGTGACCCAGTTGCTGCGCATGGCCGATGGCACGGTTTTCGGCCCCGGCGTGCTCGCTGGCGAGGTCACGGTGCCGCTGCATCCAGGACTGACCTTTTACACGCGGCACGGCGAGGTATTTTCAGTCGTGTGCGCGGACATCGCCGGGCTGGCGGCATTGCTGGTGGCGTGGCTGCGGCTGCGCCACGCCGAGTTGCGGCGGCGCGCGCGCCGCAC
>CAXUFU010000038.1:0-4571 GCA_964250275.1 uncultured Chthoniobacterales bacterium
TTGTAGGGCGGGCGCTCCGCCTGCCAGGGATGGCGCTGTACCCGGCAGGCGGAGCGCCCGCCCTACAACCGGAACTTACCGGCAACGACATTTTCTAGTCTGCTGTTGGCCGGCTGTAGCGGCGGTCTATGACCGTCGCCGGCGTGCCAGCGCGCAAGGCGTCTCCGACGGTCGTAGACCGCCGCGACAGGAGGAAAAGCGCGTTGGCTCGCCGGCGGACGCGCCTGTTGTGCAACACCAAACTACGGCGAGACCGCCAGCCGGGCGGACGCTTCCGGGCGCGAGAGCAGCACGCCATTTTCCTTGTACGCCTTCAGCCGGAAATGCGTCGCGGTCGCAATGACGCCGGCCAGGGTGCTCAGTTTCTCGCTGATAAATGTCGCCACTTCCCGCAGGCTGCCGCCCTCGACGATCACCATCAAGTCGTATCCGCCGCTCATCAGATAACACGTCTGCACCTGCTCGAAGCGCGCGATCCGGTCGGCCAACCGGTCGAACCCGCCATCGCGCTCCGGCGCGATTTTGATCTCGATGACGGCCGTGACAAAGGTATCGCCCACCTTCTCGGTGTCGATCACGGTGGAATAACCCAGGATGACGCCGTCCGCCTCGTACGCCCGCACCTGCCGGGTTACCTCGGCCGCGGTAAGGTTCAACTGCGCCGCCAGGTCCTCGTGTGAGGCCAGCGCGTTATGCTGGAGCAGGTTCAGCAGCGCATCCATGGCCTAGAGCGACTGTTTCGGGTCGATCGGATAACCGGATGCGGCCCATTGATCGTAGGCCGCGGTCCCTTGCTCCAGCAACCGAGCCGCATCCCGGAAGCGGTCGCTGGAACCCAGCACCACCACGATGAGCCGGCGCGGTGTGACCACCGAACGTGGCCCTTCCTGCACCACGATCGGCGTCCGCGCGGCGCTGATGATCACACAACTGCCCGCCAGGACGGTCTGGCCGGTTTTGACGCCGTCGATGCCGTTGACGCCGAGCAATTCGTTGGTGTTGCGCAGCAGGTAATTGTTGTTTACGCCGGCGCGGTTGAAGGAGATCCGGCGCTCTTTCTGGGCCACGAAGAACCGGAAATCCGCTTTGGATAAGGCCAGGTGCGTGAGCCGGCCCAAATCGGCCGCGGTCGAATAGGGACGCTCGATTTTGTCCACACCGCTGGGGTTGTAAAACCGGGTATGCAGCATGCCTTGGGAACGGGCCAGCGCGTTCATTTCGGCCACGAACCGCACGAGGGGCGCCACCGCTGGTGTCCCATTCGCCGGCAGCGCGCGGCCCACGAATTGCGCAAGCGCGTCGGCGGCGAGGTTGTCGCTCTGGAGGAGGGCAGCGTAAAGCAGGTCGCGCAAGGAGACTTCATCGCCCGGGGCGAAGCCGACCGGGCTGGCACCCGTGGCGGAAGGATCCTCCGGCATCGTGACCGGCTGGTCGAGGGTATGGCCGCCGAGCCGCGCCCAATCCAGCACCACCAGGGCCGTCGCGATCTTTGTCAGGCTGGCGACCTGCAGTTTATCGTCGGCGTGGCTTTGGGAGAAGATGTGACCGGTTTTATCGTCGGCCACCACGTACGCTTTCACCGAGGCCACGTCTTGGGCGGCTGCCCGTTGCATCAGGCCCGCGCTGGCCAGGAAAACGGCGCCGAACAAGGCATTACGAACGATGGAGAAGGAGCGGGCTTTGAGCACGCCGACTTTATGGGGCACACGGCGACCGTGCGCAACCTTGAATCTCAAATCCTCGGACCCCCTTCGATAGTGCTGCTCTAGCCCAGCCGTTTCATCCAGCAATTCGGTTCTCTGCTGCCATGAGCAACAGCGATAATCAGAACGTGGCCGACTTCGAAGGAGTTAATACTCCCATAAGGAAAAACGCGCGTTAAGCGCCGACACACTTCACCGTCCCGAAGATGCGCCAACGCTCAGGGATCTCACAAACCGAGGCGATGGCGCCCTCTACTGCGGCGATGAAACGCAAATCTAAGCCGGGTTGCCGCCTCGCGTCGTGCTTCGCCGCGTCCTTGTACTCCGTCAAAGCGTCCGGATGGAACTCGTGCCGGAACTCACCCGCCCACCGCACTGCGGACGCGCAAGGCAGCCTCCTCTTCCGAGATGGTTTGCACGTGTCCGGAGCGCACCTCTGCGAGGCACCGGCTTGCTTCGGCGGCCCAAAGCTCATCAATGCGGCTGACTAGTAAGGACGCATCCAGGCTTTCCACAAGCCGATCAGCAAGCAACGCGCGCGCCTCGACAGGCAGCAACAAGGCCTCGGTTGCAAGCTCTTCTATCGTGCCGTCGGCCGAAACTACACTGGAGACGCTCAAGGAGACAACCAAATAGAGGTATAGCGCTGTGCCTGGCAACCGGAGCGGTCGCCCTACAAGCGGAAGATGCCGCCATGCGTTATCTCGGTAAAGATAGAAACTTCACACCTCCAACTCCAACTGCGGCGGCCGATCCGCGGACCACGGATTGCGCGTGAAATCCGAGCGGGCGATGGCTGCCGTGTGATCGGCGCAGAGCACGCGGACCGCGTCCACATCGAGACCCAGGTGCCGCGGGGCGTAATCCGCCAGGTTCGCCATGGCCAACCCGAAAAGCCGCGCCGCGGGCCGCAGGCGGCGGCCATCCTTGGCGTGGTCGGGACGGGCGGCCTGCTTTTTCATGTGGACGAACGCGCCGGCCACCTGGATCAGGCCCTTGTAAAAGGCGAAGTTCGCGTCGGCCCGCCCGTTGGCCAGCCAGAGGTGTTCGAGGACATCGTGCGCCTCGTAGTACAGGCCAGCGTTGAAACACCGGAAATAACCCTGGTAACAGGGATCCAGCGCCAGGCCCGCGTCGGCGCCAAGCCCAGCCACAAAGGCCTTCATCCGCTCGTGCTTATTCATCGCTGACCGTGCGTCTGCCGCGGCAAACCTACGTGACGACCCGCGCGGAATCCGCTCGATAAAGTGGTGTATCCCGCTCTAATTACAAGCGTGCGGACTCCGACGGCCGGCCCTGGCTGGCACGCAACCGCCGCCTTGCCGATGCCCTTTGCCGATACTGCTTGGATCTTTGGGCTGATGCTCGTGCTGGGCGTGGGCGCGGCCTTCTTTTCGGCCATGGAGACGGCGCTTTTTTCGTTGCAGCCGCGCCAGATCGCTCGCCTGCGCGAGGCTTTGCCGCAGCGTGTCGCCACGATCGATGCGCTCGTCGCCCATCCTCGCTCCATCCTGAGCATGATCCTGCTGGCGGACACGCTCATGACCCTGCCGCTGTGCCTGCTCGGCCTCTATCTGCTCGGCTTCACCGGTTCTCCGCGCGGCGCGTTCTGGCCGGCGGCCTTGGTGCTCTTCGCGCTGGTGGCCGGGCTCTGCGACGTGCTGCCCAAGCTCCTCGCCCTTTACCTGGCCGAACGCTTCGCGCGCCCAGCCATTCACGCGCTGCATTATCTGCGGCCCGTGCTCGGCCCCGTTTGCCGCGGCCTGGGAACCGTGAGCGACCGCCTGGCCGGCTGGCTGACGCCCAGGGCGGTCAGCACCCCGCTCCAACTCAGCGCGGCCGAGTTCGCGGCGCTGGTCGAGATCGGCGCCGAGGAGGGTGCGCTGCAAGGGGCCGAGAGCGAGATGATCCAGGAAATCATCAAGCTGGGCGACAAGACGGCGAAGGATTGCATGACGCCGCGCGTGGAAGCCTTCGCCCTGGCCGACGACCTGACCAACGACGAGGCCGTCGATCTCCTGCGCGCGGAGCGGCGTCACCGCGTGCCGATTTACGACGCCACCCCGGATAACATCGTGGGCATCCTCGACGTAAAACGCTTCCTGTCCTCGGCCGGTGCCGGTGGACCGGCGGACGGCACGGCGCCCCATTACACGGAGATCATGAACCCGCCCTCGTTCGTGTCGGAAACCATGCGTGCGCTGGATTTGTTGCGCAGCTTCCTCTCGCACGCGCAGGGCATGGCGGTCGTCGTCGACGAATACGGTGGCACGGAGGGGATCGTGACCGTGGCGGATATCATCGAAGAGATCGTGGCCGACGCGCTGCCCAGTGGGGAAGACGATCTTTACATCGAGGAACTCGGAGAGGGGCGCTTGCTGGTCGGCGGCCACGCGCGCCTGGACGATATCAGCGAGCATCTGGGCTTCGAGTTGGAGGCGGAGGGGCTCGACACGATCAACGGCTGGATTTTCAACCGGCTGGGTTACTTGCCTCATGCCGGGTCGGTGCTGCGGCTGCCGCCCCTTCAGCTTACCGTGCGCCGGGTGACCCGCAAGACGGTGGCGGAAGTCCTGGTCGAAAAGGACGCTGCCGCGGAGGCCGCGGACGCGCCACCGCCGGCGCGCCATCTGGCCACCGATCCCGGCAAGACTTGACCCCCATGTCATTGCCGTCGCTCTTCCTTTTTTGCGCCTGTCTCCTGGTGTCTTTCCTCTACTCGGGCATCGAGGCCGGGCTGCTCTCGGTCAGCCGCGTGCGCCTGAAAAGCCGGGTGCGGCAGGATGATCGCGCGGCTATCCGCCTCGACCGGCTCCTGGCCCGCCCCGGCTGGCTGCTGGCGACCGTGCTGCTCGTGACCAACCTGGC
>CAXUFU010000038.1:4581-11848 GCA_964250275.1 uncultured Chthoniobacterales bacterium
CTCAGCCACGCGCTGACGGTTCGCTGCGGCGCCCGCGGCCTCCTGCTGGCCGGCGTGATCATGCTGCCGGTCTACCTGCTCGGCTTGCAACTCTTGCCAAAGTCTCTCTTCCGGCGCTTTCCTTACCGGGCGCTCGCGGCCTTGGCGGGCCTGCTCGAGGGGACGTCGAAGCTGGTGTTTCCGCTGCTGGCCATCGGCGCCTGGTTCTTGCGCCGTCATCGGCGGCCGGCCGGCCAGTCGGAGCCTTCCGCTCATCAGCGGCGTCTGGGCTTGTTCGTGGCCCGGGAAGAGTTCCGTTCCCTGACGGACGAAGGCGAGCGGACCGGCGCCTTGAGCCCCGCCGAGCACCGGATGATCGATCACGTGCTGGATTTCGAAGCCCTCCGGGTCGCCGATCTGCTCGAGCCCGCGCCCGAGCCGCTGCTGGTCCGCGACGGCCTGCGGGTGGCGGACCTGCTAGCCTATGCCCGGGAGACAAACCTGGCCTACGTCCCGGTGGTAAAGACGAGCGCCGGAGAGCTGATCGCCCTGGTCGATGTTTTCACGGTGTTGTTCGATCGCCACCCGCAAAGAGACGCGGCCATCGCCTATTTGCGGCGTCCGCCGATCCTCGTCTCGCCGGCCGATACGGCGTACCGGGTGTTGCGCCGGCTGCGCGCGGCGCGCCTGAATGCCGCCGCGGTCGTGGACGGGCCGCGCCTGCTCGGCATCGTGCGTACGGCCACGCTCTTGCAGCGCCTGGTCCGCGGCGCGGCCAGGTAGATTTTGGGCGTTGCTCCGCGGCCCTCCTCCTCCGCCGAGGATCACCCGATCTATTGGTACTTGCGGATGACGATCGTGGCCTGGCCGTTGGGAGTAGCCAAGGTGTTGAGGTAATAGACCTCGAAGTTCGTCGCCGAGTGCCGGTAGAGCAGCGTCAGGTTTGCCTCTCGCCCCTGGACGCTGTTGTGCTTGGCCGCGTGTACGCCCCAGCCCCGGTTGTATTCGTCGGTGTAGTTCATGTCCACGAAACAAGCGTCCGCGTTCCACACCCGCATCCGCACCGGCGGGCCGCCGTGCTGGTCGAGGACGAAGTACTGGCACAATGGAACCGTGAAGGTCTCTTCGGTCACCGCGGCCGGTGCCGATGACGCCAGCAGCGCCAGGAAAACGAAAACCAGGCTCGTCAACGGGAAGGCACGTTGGTCCATTGCCGGCCTGAAATCAGCAGTTGATGTGCCTCACTTCCCGCGGCGAGATCGCATTGCATCCGGGCAGCCCCTCCGGTAGCTTGCGCCCAGGCGCCGTGGCGCCCGTCAGCCATGCTCCAGCCAACCCTGCGCATCGTCGCCATCTTCATTTCGCCAGGGCATAATTTTTATGGCCGCCATGGTCATGCGCCGCTGGATCATCCGACCCTGGAGGTGCCGGAAATCCGGTGCATTCCCGGCCGCGGCATCGAGGGAGACCGTTTCTTCGACTACAAAGCCGGTTACAAGGGCCAGGTCACTTTTTTTTCGCAGGAGGTTTATGGAGCGCTCTGCCAGGAGTTGCAGGTGCATGACAAATCGCCGGCGGCTTTCCGGCGCAATGTCCTCTGCGCGGGCATCGACCTCAACACGCTCATCGGGCAGGAGTTCGAGGTGCAGGGCGTGGCGTTTCGCGGCCGCGAGGAGTGCCGGCCTTGCGCCTGGATGAACCAGGCGTTCGGCAGCGGCGCAGAGAAAGCCATGCGCGGCCGGGGCGGCTTGCGCGCGGAGATTTTGCGCGAAGGCGTTTTGCAAGTGAGCGCAGGCCAGGGGGCCGAGACCGATGGACGTTGATTTCGCGCCCGCGCTCAACGCCTCGCGCGTGCAGATCGATGCCGAGACCATCCTCGATGGGCGCTTGGCGCTCTACCATCGGCGCGAGCGCTGGCTGGCCGTGGCGGACGTCCATTTCGGCTATGAACTCAGCCAGCGTGTTTCGGGCGCGTTATTTCCCTGGTGGGGTATGGCGGAAATCGAGGAGCGGCTTTTCGGGCTGCTGGCGGATTACCGGCCGGAACGGCTCATCATCGTGGGCGATTTCGTGCATGACCGCGCGGCGCGCGGCCAAGCTCTGGATCTGCTAGCGAGGCTGGCAGCCGGCGGCGCGAGCGAACGGGGCCGCCAGATAGTCTTGATCGCGGGCAACCACGACCGCCGCGCCTTTGCGCCGGAGGAAGTCTGCGCCTTTCACGCGACGGAGCTTTTCTATTTCCATCACGGCGATGGTCCTGGCCCGCACGATCAGGGGGATCGCACTGCCATCATCGGCCATCATCATCCGGCTGGGACGTTGCGCGATGGCGCGGGTCTGGCGTTGAAGTTGCCGGCTTTCGTGCAAAACGGCCGCGAATGGATCCTGCCGGCCTTTTCGCCCTGGGCCGCCGGCGGCTGCGGCGGGTTCGGCCCGGAAGCCCGCGTCTGGCTGTGCAGCCCGGGCCGGATTTTGGCCCCGAGGAATTAACCGAAAGCAAACGCGTCGTCGCCTGTCGTTTCCCGATTGTAGGGCGGGCGCTTCGCCTCCCAGGAACAGCGCACGACCGGTCGGCGAAGCATCCGCCAGGATAAATCGGAACCCCGTCTAACTCTGACAAGTCGTCACCGTCGTCACGGTGCGGAAGTCGGGCTCGGCACGGGCGTAGGCGGCGTGTCCTGTTTGGATGCGTCCTCCGCCTTCAAGCGCTGCTTGAACTCCTTCCAGCCGTCGACCGTGGCGGATTCGAGTTCCGCCAGCTTTTCGTCCGCGCCCTTGCTCTCCTGCTCGAGAGCCGCCGCTTCCTCGTCGATGGCCGCGCGCGCCTTGGGATCTACTTCGGCCGCTTTCTGCTTCAGCGCGTCGATCTGAGGCTGCAGCTCCTGCTTCTTCTGCAAGAGCTTTTGCCGCCAGTTGTCCTTGTCGCGCGTGAACTTGTCTCCGAGTTTGGCAAACTTCTCGTGCAGCTTCGGCTGGTTGACCTTCAGATAATTGTCGATGGCAGCGGCGGCCTCGGCGGTTTTGCGCCGCATGTGCGCGGCGGTGGCGTCCATGCCTTCGTCCACGGCGGCGGGCGTTGGCGTGGCTTGCACGCGGCGTGGGGGCGGCGGTTGCTTGACGCAGCCAATGAGAGCCGCCGCGGCCAGGAGGCCAGCGGCGGCGGTCTTGCGCAGGTCGGTCACAGACGGCGAGCATATCGGACCGGCTCCGCGCGTAAAGATGCAAACGCAGCTTCGTGCGCTTTCTTGCGGTTTTTGAAAACGCTTCAGTATCTGCGTTAGAGTCGCTACGTTTGAAGGCGCGATCCCCATGACAGAGCAGGAAATCTACGACGGCGTCATCATGAGCGGGACCACGGACTTTTCTTTCGTCGTCGAAACGCTGCGCCGGCATGGTGCCGGTTGGTGCGTGATCGGCGGCATGGCCGTAAATGCTTACGTGAGTCCCGTCTACACCGCCAACCTCGACATGGTGGTCGTGGCCGCCGATCTGCCTCCCGTGTTGGCCGATCTCGCGACGGCGGATTTTCGGGTCAAGGAGTATCCCTACTCCGTGAACGCGCAGCGCCGGGCCGGCCCCGCAGAACGCGCCAGCCATCGGCTGATGGTGCAATTCTCGAAGTCCGCGCGCTATCAACCTTTCGTTGCTCGCGCGGTGCTGCGGCCGATTCTGGGTATCGACGTGCCGGTGGCAACGCTCGAAGACGTGGTGCAAGGCAAGCTGTGGGCGTGGAGCGACCCCGAGCGGCGGCTCTCCAAGCACGCCAAGGATGAAGCTGATCTAATCCGGCTCGGGGAGGTTCACCCAAAAATCCGTCCGCTGCTGCCAGACGCTCTCCGCGACGCTCTCGAGCGCCAGCAAGCGCGCGGCTTGCCGCCCGAAGACGGCTGGGATGATGACGAGAGCGACGGCACGCGATCCTGATTGTTCCGAGGCAGGCGGCCCTTAAAGGCGGCAGTGAAATCCGTCCTGGGGGGCGCCAAGAGGATGGCTCGCAAACTTTAAGCTCCTGCTGCCAGACAGTCAGGGACCGGATCGGAGATCCATCCCTACCTTTTTTTGGACGGGAACGTGCGCGCTTACACCACGATGTTCACCATCTTGCCGGGGACGACGACCACTTTCTTGATCGCCTTGCCGGCGAGGTGCTCCTGCACCTTGGTGCTGGCGCGGGCAGCCGCCTCGTAGTCGGCATTGGGCGCGTCTTTGGGCAGGATGAGTTTGTCGCGCAGCTTGCCGTTGATCTGCACCGGGATTTCCAGTTCGTCCTCCACCAGATAGCTCGCGTCGTAGGCGGGCCAGGGCTGCTGTGCCAGCAACCCCGCGGGCTCCGGAAAACGTTCGGCCAGGATGTGCCACAACTCCTCGGTCAAATGCGGCGCAAAGGGGTTGAGCAACTGCAAAAGCAAACGCAAACCCGCCAGCGGACGCACCTCGGCGCCCACTAATTCGTTGGTGCAGACCATCATCTGCGAGATGGCCGTATTAAAAGCCAGTGCGTCGATGTCCTCGGTCACTTTCTTGATGGTCGCGTGGATGACCTTCCATTGCGCCGAAGTGGGCGGCAGGTCCGCCACGGCTGCGCTCAAACGCCACTGACCTTCCTGATCCTCTTCCATCGCCAGGCGCCAAACGCGCGCGAGGAACCGATGCACCCCTTGGACGCCCGTCGTGCTCCACGGTTTCGTTTGCTCGAGCGGGCCCATGAACATCTCGAAGAGCCGCAACGAATCAGCCCCGTAATCGGCGATGATGTCGTCGGGATTGACGACGTTGCCGCCGCTGCTCTTGGACATTTTCTGGCCGTCCTCGCCCAGGATCAGGCCCTGATTAACCAGCTTCTGAAACGGCTCCGGCGTCGAGACCAGGCCGCGGTCGTGGAGCACCTTGTGCCAAAATCGCGCGTACAACAGATGCAGCACCGCGTGCTCGGTGCCGCCGACGTAGAGATCGACGCCGCCCGGCTTGCCGCCGTCCATCCAGTAACGTTCGGCGTCCTGGCCGACGAAACGCCCGCCATTGTGCGGATCGCAATAGCGCAGGTAATACCAGCACGAGCCCGCCCACTGCGGCATGGTGTTGGTCTCGCGCGTGGCGGCCTCCGAGTACCGGACCCAGTCGCTGGCCCGCGCCAGGGGCGGCTCGCCGGAGCCCGTCGGCTTGAAGTCGGCGAGCGCGGGCGGCTCGAGCGGCAGTTCGCTTTCCGGCAGGAGCTCGTGCCGGCCATCGCGCCAAATGATCGGGAAGGGCTCGCCCCAGTAGCGTTGGCGGGAGAAAAGCCAATCGCGCAGCTTGTAGTTGATCTTGCGCTCGCCGCTGCCTTGCTCTTCGAGCCAGGCGATGATGCGTTGTTTGGCCTCGGCGGTCGGCAGATGGTCAAGGAAGCCGGACTGGACCGCCACGCCATCCCCGGTGTAACAGCCGTTGCCCTCCTGGCTCTCGCCGGCGGCGGGCGCCGGCGCCACCACCTGCCGGATGGGCAAGTCGAACTTGCGCGCGAACTCAAAATCGCGCTCATCGTGCGCAGGCACCGCCATGATCGCGCCCGTGCCGTAGCCCAGCAGGACGTAGTCGGCAATCCATACCGGGATTCGCTCGCCGTTGACCGGATTAACCGCGTACGCGCCGGTGAAAACGCCGGTTTTTTCCTTGGCTAGCTCGGTCCGCTCCAGGTCGGACTTTCCACTCACCTCTGCGCGGTAAGCGGCCACCGCCTCCTTTTGCGCCGGCGCGGCGAACAGATCGACCAGCGGATGTTCCGGCGCGAGGACCAGGTAAGTCGCGCCAAAAAGCGTGTCCGGCCGCGTGGTGAAAACGGTCAACTCGGCCGTGCTATGGATGCGTTTGCCCGGCGTCGTTTCCGGCGGCTGCGGATGGTCTGCCTCGCGCATGTCGAGCGCCATCGCCACCAGGCTCGTGGGCGTATTTTCAAAGCTCTCGAGCAGGAAGGTCACGTGGGCGCCTTCGCTGCGTCCGATCCAGTTCCGTTGCAGCGTCTTGATCGATTCCGGCCAGTCGAGCCCGGCCAATTCATCGATCAGCCGTTCCGCGTACGCCGTGATGCGCAGCATCCACTGCCGCATCGGCCGGCGTTCCACCGGGAAGCCGCCGACGTTGCTCTTGCCTTCGGTGACTTCCTCGTTCGCCAGGACGGTGCCGAGCCCCGGACACCAGATAACAGGCGCCTCCGCCACGTAAGCCAGCCGCACCTCGTCGGGGTCGTGGCCGGTGTAGGTGGAGATCGCCTCGGCGCGTTGGGTCGCCGGGTTGAACCACGAATTGTAGAGGATGCCGAAGATCCATTGGGTCCAACGGAAGTAACCGGGATCGGTGGTGTTGACCTCCCGTTCCCAATCGTAGTTGAAACCGAGGCGGATGAGTTGCTCCTTGAACCGCGCGATGTTGGCCTCGGTCGTGACGCGGGGATGTTGGCCGGTCTTGATCGCGTACTGCTCGGCCGGGAGCCCGAAGGCGTCCCAACCCATCGGATGGAGTACGTTGTCCCCGCGCATCTTCCGGTAGCGCGCGACGATGTCGGTGGCGGTGTAGCCTTCCGGGTGGCCGACGTGCAGGCCGGTGCCGCTGGGGTAGGGGAACATGTCCAGCACGTAGAACTTCGGTTGCGCGGGATTGAATCCCGGCTCGCCCGGGTTCGGCGCATGGAAAGTCCGCTGCTCGCGCCAGACCTGTTGCCACTTGGGCTCGATCTGGTCGAACGGATAGGGTTTGCGCTTTTCGGTGCCCATCAGAAGAGGAGTGAAATAATAGCTGGCCAAAGGGGAAGTCAGTCTCCCATAAAGTCCCGCGGCGTCCAGAGCGGGAATGCGCTGAACTCCCCACCTCACCTTTTAGCGATCCAGCAATGACGACCCTGCTCCTGGCCACCGGCAACAGCCACAAGACGCGCGAAATCCGCGCGCTGTTGGGCGAAGGCTGGACGATCGAGGACTTGAGCGTGCACCAGGATTGGCCGGAAACGGCGGAGACCGGCGCGACCTTTGCGGAGAACGCCGCGCTGAAAGCCGTGACGGCGTCATTGCGCGTACCGGGTGTGCTGGTGCTGGCAGACGATTCTGGGTTGGAAGTCGATGCGCTGGCCGGTGCGCCGGGCGTTTACTCCGCGCGCTACGCCGGCCCGCTGGCGGACGATGCCGCCAACCGGCGCAAGCTGGTCGCCGAGCTGGAAGCGCGGGGGGCGTTGCCGGCGCGGCCGGCCGCGCGTTTCCGCTGTCACATGGCCCTGGCGCGGGACGGCTCGTGGCTGGCGGGTTTCGACGGCGTGGTGGAA
>CAXUFU010000039.1:0-11747 GCA_964250275.1 uncultured Chthoniobacterales bacterium
GCCGATCTGCAGGCGCGCTACTCGCTGGCGGCCAATAGCCGGCGGCTGATTGAGCTGGCCACGTCCGTGGCGGGCGAACTCACCGAAAGCGAGCCATCCGTCTTGAGCCGGCTGGGCGAGACGGCGCGCCTGCTGCGCGAGCTCGAGCGCATCGATCCCGCGACCGCGTCCCTGGCGCAAGCGCACGCGTCCGCGGTCGTGGAGCTGGAGGAACTAGCGCGTTCATTGGTGGCGTACGCTGAAAAACTCGATCTCGACCCGGCGCAATTGGCGGAGATGGAAGCGCGCGTGAATCTGTTGCAGACGCTCAAACGCAAGTACGGGCCTGGGTTGGAGCAGGTGATCGCGTTCGGTGAACAGGCGGCGGCACGGCTGCAAAAAATCGAGGGTCGCGGCGAGGAGCTGGCTCGGTTGCAACGGGATATCGACGCTGCGCAGACGGAAATGCTGCGGTTGGGGCGCGAACTCAGTGCGCTGCGGCATGAAGCCGCGCCGGCCCTTTCCGCCGCGGTGCGCGCGCAGTTGCGGGACTTGGGCTTCAAAAAGAGCGAGTTTGAAATTCACCTGCTGGCGCTCGGCACGCCAGGCGCGGCGGGTTTGGAGAGCGTCGAGTTTGTCTTCGCGCCCCGCTCGAGCGGCTTGGAGCAGGTGGAATTTCTTTTTGCGCCGAATCCGGGCGAGCCCGCCAAGCCGTTGCGTTCGATCGCCTCCAGCGGAGAGATCAGCCGGGTGATGCTGGCGGTGAAAAGCGCGCTCGCCGATCAGGACGCGGTGCCGCTGCTGGTGTTCGACGAGATCGACGCCAATGTCGGCGGCGAGATCGCGCACGCGGTGGCGGCCAAGATGCGTTCACTGGGCGACCGTCACCAGGTCCTGTGCATCACGCACTTGCCCCAGGTGGCGGCGGCCGCGGGCGCGCACTATGTCGTGGCGAAGGATTTCGACGGCGAACGGACGTTCTCCCGCCTGACCGAGGTGAAGGGCAAAGCGCGGGTCGGGGAGATCGCGCGAATGTTGGGCGGCCAGGGCGAGCCGGCCCTGGCGCTAGCGAAGACGCTGTTGGCGGGCCGCGCAGCGGCTACTACCCCAGGGTAGGGATGGCTCTCCTGAGCCGGTCCCTTGCTGTCTGGAAGGGCCTCCAGGTATGGTGCGCGTATCGGCAACGAACGTTTCCCAGACAGCAAGGGACCGGCTCGGAGAGCCATCCCTGCCTTGGGGTAGTAGCCGCTACGCGGCAACTAAGGGGTGCTACTTCTTGTTATCCACGGCCCGTTCCCGCATCGAGGTTGAGAGAAAGCTCACTAAGGTCTTTTTCAACTCTGGTGCGAGAGGCAAGGCGGGATCGCTATAGGATGCAATCTGTCGCGTCTGGTCCAACGAAACCAGCTTGAGCACGTGATTCATGCCTTCGATAATCTGTAACTCGGCCTCTGGTTTCGCGGCCTTCAGTGCCTTTGCTTCCGAAACGGGAACCTGGATGTCGGTGTCTCCCTGGAGGATTAAACATGGCATGGAGAGCTGCTTGAACTCGTCGGCGGGAACGTAGTGGAACCACGAAATCAGATAGGGCTGAATGCTTGGCCGGTACAAGGCTGCTAGCGGCGCGGGAACGTCGCTCACCACTTCCCCCTTCTCCAAGGACGAGAGGATTGCTTCATTACGTACCGCCAAATCCGCCGGCAACTTATCGCGCAATTGTTGGCGCAGAACCGAAGACGCACCAGAAGCCACGCCCGAGATGGAGACAAACGCGTTTACAGGTCTTCCCCTTGCCGCCAGCATTCCGATCAGCGAACCCTCGCTGTGACCAACGACAGCCACGCTGGAAAAACGCTCGTCTCCTACCAATTGGCTGATCCAACCGACGGCATCTTGCACGTAGGTATCAAAGCGGAGATCGTCCTCGTGGACAGTTGGAAGTGCGCTTGCCCCAACGCCGCGTTTGTCGTAGCGGACGGAAGCAATGCCGGCATCAGCCAAGGTCATGGCCAGCATTTTCAAACTGTCGTTTTTGCCCGGGAGGCCAAGGCTGTTTCCGTCGCGGTCAGTAGGCCCTGATCCCGCAATGATTAACGCCACAGGCACTTTCTCGCCGCTCACTGGCAACATTAGCGAGCCACTGATCTGCCCGGAGCTGGTGGTCAAGCAGATGGGTTGATCGGTGTGCTCGGATGCCGTTGCCGATGTTTGCATCACGAGTGCGGTGAAGGCAGCGAAGATAAAGCTTTTCGTCGGCGAGACGAAGTCAGGCGCTTATGGATGCAAGTGCTTTCTGGCCGCTTCAACCGTGGCGGCTGGGTCGCCTTAAGGGCAGATGAGAAAAAGTCGTAGCCGGTAAGTTCCGGTTGTAGGGGGGGGGGGGGGCCAGCCGGGGGGCGCGCCCCCGGCCGGGGACAGCGCCATCCCTGGCAGGCGGAGCGCCCGCCCTACAACTCGGAGGCCGCCCAAGCAAAGGGCAAGCTAGACAAATCTTGCGCTACCGGCAACAAACGTTTCCCAGACAGCAAGGGACCGGCTCGGAGAGCCATTCCTACCTTGGGGTAGTAGCCGCTGACGCGGCGGAAAAGAAAAAGGCCGGGCTGACACTGCTGTCTGCCCGGCCCATGAATCTTTGGGCACGCTGGAGAGCGAGATTACTTGATCTCGACTTTGGCGCCGGCAGCTTCGACCTTCTTCTTGATCTCGTCGGCTTCGGCTTTCGGCACGCCCTCCTTGATCGGCTTTGGGGCACCTTCGACCAGGGCTTTGGCTTCGGCCAAGCCCAGGCCTGCCACGGCGGCGCGGACTTCCTTAATGACAGCGATCTTGTTGCTGCCCATGTCCGTCAGGATTACGTCGAAGCTGGTCTTCTCCTCGACGGGAGCCGCAGCGGCGGCGCCACCACCACCGGCGGGCGCGGCAGCCATCGCGACAGGGGCCGCGGCGCTCACGCCAAGCTTGGATTCCAATTGCTTGATCAGGTTGGCCGTCTCCAAGAGGGTCAAGCCGCTGATCTGTTCAACTAACGCGCTGGTATCTGCCATATAACTGCTAAGGAAAGTGCGGAGCTGTGCTCCAGGCCTTCCTTATCCTTTCTGTGATGTTGTGGTGATCGTCGTACCCAAAAGCCTTCGGGGATTTGAGGCCGGCAGCCGCCAGCCCGACGAGGAACCTTTTCTGTTTTGTTGGTGAGTCCGCCGCCCGCAGCAATGTGCTGGTTGTGCGCCGGAAAATGTGAAAACGGGAGGACTAAGCCGCCGCCGTTGCCGGCTGCTGCTTCTCGACGTGCGCACCTAACAGACGCGCCAAGCTGCTGGCCGGCTCGTTGAGCGTGCGCAACAGCCGCGACGCCGGCGCTTGCAGCAGGCCGAGCAACTGCGCTTGCAAAACTTCTTTCGACGGCAAATCCGCCAAATCGCCAATCTGCTTGTCCGTGAAAAGCGACTTTTCCACCACCCCGGCGCGGATCGACAACTTCTTCGACTCCGTCGCAAACGTGCGCAACACCTTGGCGGCCGCGCTCACGTCTTTATCGCCCGTGACGATGGCCGTCTGGCCGGTCAGCGCCGCACCCAGATCCGGGAAACCGGCTTCGCGGCTGGCACGATTGAGAAAGGTGTTCTTGACCACCGTGTACTTGGCGCCCACCCCAGCGAGCCGGGTCCGCAGGTCGCTGAATTGGTCCACCTTCAGGCCGTGGTAATCGGTAATGATCAAAAAGGGCGACTGCTGCAAACGTGCCAGCAAATTCTCGACGATGGATGTTTTTTCGGGTCTCAAGAGAGGTCGGGTAAAAAAGTTTCGAAATGTCAGCCGGTCGCCGCGCTTAGATGGTCTGGTAAGCAGCGGCATCTACCGCCACTGCCGGCGACATCGTCGCGGCCAAAGTGATCGAATGGATGAACTTGCCTTTGGCGGAAGCCGGACGCGCTTTGGCGACCGCCTCGATCACCGCGGTCCCGTTCTCGACCAGGGCCGCCGGGGCAAACGACGCCTTGCCCACGGGCACAGATACGTTCCCGTTCTTATCGAGCTTGAACTCGACCCGGCCTGCCTTGACCTCCTTGACCGCCTTGGCGGTGTCGTCGGTCACCGTGCCGGCTTTCGGGTTCGGCATCAAGCCGCGGGGCCCGAGCACTTTGCCGAGCTTGCGCACCTCGCTCATGGCCGCCGGGGTGGCGACAGCGACATCGAAATCCTGGAAGCCTTCCTGGCACTTCTTGACCATGTCTTCGAAGCCGACAAACTCCGCGCCGGCATCGCGCGCCGCCGAAGCCGCTTGGCCGGTGGCGAAGACGAGCACGCGCACCTGTTTGCCGCTGCCGTTGGGGAGTGGGCAAGTGCCGCGCACCATCTGATCGGACTGCTTGGGATCGACCCCAAGATGGAACGAAAGCGTAACGGTCTGATCGAACTTCGGAGCCGGCAGCCCTTTGAGCGTCTCAATCGCTTCGGGCAAAGGATAATGCTTCTTGCTATCCACCAGTTTGGCGGCGGAAGCGTAACGTTTGCTGCGTTTGATAGCCATAGGACGAAAAGTTAGTCGACGATCTCGATGCCAGCCTGCCGCGCGGTGCCGGCGATAATGCGGAAAGCGGCTTCATCGGTCCGCGCGTTGAGATCCGGCATCTTGATTTTGACGACGTCCATCACCTGTTTGCGCGTGAGTTTGGCCACCTTCACCTTGTTCGGCTCCTTGGAGCCGGCAGCGATGCCAGCCGCTTTCTTCAGGAGCACAGCCGCGGGCGGCGACTTGGTGATGAACGTAAAAGTCTTGTCCTTGTAGACCGTGATGACGACCGGCAGGATATCGCCCGCTTGCTTTTGCGTCTTGGCGTTGAACTCCTTGCAGAAGCCCATGATGTTCACGCCCTGCTGGCCCAACGCCGGGCCGACGGGTGGCGCCGGATTCGCCGCGCCGGCGGGAATCTGGAGCTTGATCTGTGCAACAATTTCTTTGGCCATGATCGAGGAAAGGTTCTGAGTTTGGGAGAGGACGGCTAGCCGCGTTCAACTTGCCAGTATTCAAGTTCCACCGGCGCCGTCCGCCCGAAGATGGTGACCGAAACGCGCAGCTTGCCGCGGGCGGGATCAATCTCTTCGACCACGCCGCTCTGGTTTTGGAAAGGACCGTCGGCCACCTTGACGGTTTCGCCGACTTCAAAGCTGACCTTCGGCTTGATCTTGTCTTCGCGTTCGCGCATCTGCGCCAGGAGGCTTTCGACTTCCGCATCGCGCATCGGCACCGGCCGATCTTTCGGCCCGGCAAAACCGATCACGCCGGGCGTGTCGCGCACGAAATACCAGGCGCGATCGACGAGTTTTCCGTCGTCTTCGATCAGGTGCATGTTGACGATAAGATAGCCGGGGAAAAACTTCCGCGTCGTCTCCGTCTTCTTGCCGCGCTTGATCTCCGAGACGCGTTCAGTCGGGATGAGCACCTCATAAATGAGGTCGCCCATTTCTTCGGTCTTGATGCGCCGCTTCAAGCTATCGAGCACTTTATTCTCCTGGCCGGAGAGCGCGTGCACGACGAACCATTGGCCTTTGGAAGCAGTTTGGGCGCTCATCGATGAAAGGGGAAGTGTGGGAGGGCAGTGTACTTACACCAGCCCTAACGCGTGAGCAAGCCCACGACATAATTCAGCATCAGATCCCAGAGCGCCACGTAACCACCGAGCAGAAGCATGGCAACGGTCACGACGATCGTCGAGTCGGTCAGCTCCTTGTACCGCTTGAAGCCATGTTCCTTCGGATCCCAGGGCCAAGTCGCCTTGCGCAGCTCCGTCCGGACTTCCTCGAGGAATTGTTTGGTCTTGGAAAACATCCGGGTGGAGCGAGCAGAGGATAATGGAGCAGGCCAGGAGGGACTCGAACCCCCAACCGACGGTTTTGGAGACCGCTACTCTACCAATTGAGCTACTGGCCTAGGGAAGATCACGTGCTCCCGCCCGGAGAGGGGCGAGGAGCACCGATACCGTGGTTCTTTAGTCGAGGATTTCCGAGACGCGGCCGGCGCCAACGGTCTTGCTGCCCTCGCGGATGGCGAAGCGGATGGTCTTCTCCATGGCGATGGGGGTGAGCAATTCCACTTCGATCGAGACGTTGTCTCCGGGCATGACCATTTCCACGCCTTCGGGGAGCTTGACCGCGCCTGTCACGTCCGTCGTGCGGAAATAGAACTGCGGGCGGTAGTTCGAGAAGAACGCCGTGTGCCGGCCACCCTCCTCTTTGCTCAGCACGTACACTTCGGCCTTGAACTTCTTGTGCGGCTTGATCGTGCCGGGCTTGGAGATGACCTGGCCGCGCTGGATGTCATCCTTCTTCACGCCACGCAGCAGCACACCGACGTTGTCGCCCGCGCGGGCTTCGTCGAGTAGCTTGCGGAACATTTCGATGTCCGTCGCGGTCGTCTTTTGCGTGTTGGTGATGCCGACGATCTCGACTTCCTCCATTTTCTTGAGGATGCCGCGCTCGACTCGGCCGGTCGCGACCGTGCCACGACCTTCGATGTTGAAAACGTCTTCGACCGGCATCAAGAACGGCTGATCGATCGGGCGCTCGGGCACCGGGATGTATTCGTCGACCGCGGCGATCAACGCCAGGATCTGCTTCTCGGCTTCGGGATCGCCGGCGAGCGCCTTCATGGCCGAGCCTTTGACGATCGGGATGGTGTCCCCCGGATACTCATACTGGGTGAGCAGATCGCGCACTTCCATCTCGACGAGATCGAGCAACTCCGGGTCATCGACCATGTCCACTTTGTTCATGAACACGACGAGCGCGGGCACGCCGACCTGGCGGGCGAGCAGGATGTGCTCACGGGTTTGCGGCATGGGGCCGTCCGCGGCGGAGACCACGAGGATGGCTCCGTCCATTTGGGCGGCGCCAGTAATCATGTTCTTGACGTAATCCGCGTGGCCGGGGCAATCGACGTGCGCGTAATGGCGCTTGTCGCTCTCGTATTCGACGTGGGCAGTGTTGATGGTGATGCCGCGCTCCTTCTCTTCGGGAGCCGCGTCGATCGAGTCATAAGCCCGCGCCTCGGCTTTGCCGCTCTTGGAGAGCACCGTCGTGATGGCGGCGGTCAGGGTCGTCTTGCCGTGATCGACGTGGCCGATTGTGCCGACGTTCACGTGCGGTTTGTTTCTTTCGAATTTGTCCTTAGCCATGGCGGATGGGTGTTTTACTACGATCTCTGATGCAAGCGGCCTGACGACCGTTCGAGGGCGTCGGCAGGCTGCTGCGGTGGTTTCTTTTTGCTGTCTCTGCGTGCTTGCTTGCTGATTTTCGACTCGCTCTTTGCGGCTGCCGGCTGCTGGCGCTTTCTGGAGCCCACAATCGGGATTGAACCGATGACCTCATCCTTACCAAGGATGTGCTCTACCAACTGAGCTATGTGGGCCAGTAACCAAAATCCCTTCCGAACGCCCCGTTTCATCGGAGCGATGCGAACGCAGATCCTGTCCCGGCCTTCGCGCGCCGGAGCGCCTTCACCCGGCGAAAAAAGGGGAAAAAGCCCCTGCGTCAATCAGACCCTCAAAGCGAGTCCATCTTGACCGGGATCTCTTCCCCTGATTTTGCCGAAAAAGCGAGGGCAAACTAAACGAAGGGCCGGTGGTGTCAAAAGAAAATTCAGGTTCCAGAAAGAAGAGCCTGCGAGTGGATGTTCCGTCACGAAAAACAACCAGAGCAGTTTCCCTTGAACTGTAGCCAGTGCGGAGGTTTCAGCTCTTCAAGCCTTTACCACGAGAGCGCGCCTCTGCGGCAGCGGTAGCGCAAACGAACGGTGAACGGTAGCGATTAGCCTCTGGTAATCTCACAGATTGCAATACCCAGATCGCCAGGCCACCTCGCCGGGCACATTCGGTGCTTGTCATGCCTGGGTGCAGATAACGCGTCATGATCCAGCGGCAGCGGCATCGGCCAGCGCGTCCTCTCGCTTTCCGCTTCCGGCCGACGAGTCCGGCCGGCTCACAGCCTTGCGGCGCCACGCCATCCTTGACACCCCGCCGGAAGCGGCTTTCGACCGCGTCACGCGCCTGGTGCAATCCATCTTTCAGGTTCCCATGGCGCGGATCACCCTGGTGGACGCCGAACGCGAATGGTTTAAGTCGGCCATCGGCTGCAGCGTGCAGGAGGCGGGGCGGGAAAGCGCTTTTTGCGCTCATGCCATCCTGCACGACGAGGTTCTCGTTGTGCCAAACGCCATGCAAGATCCTCGCTTCGCAGATAATCCGCAGGTTACCGGCCCGGCGCAGGTCCGCTTTTATGCGGGCGCTCCACTGAAAAGCGCGGACGGCTTCCTCCTCGGCACGTTGTGCGTGCTGGACACGGTGCCGCGAGACTTTTCCGGCAGCGACATCGCCGTGCTGCGGGATTTGGCGGCCATCGTCAGCGACGAGATGGAACTGCGTTTGGCCGCGACGCGGTTGGTACGCGAGGTCACGGAACGGCGCAAGATGGAGACGGCCCTGCGTCAGACCCAGAACGATCTGCGGGAATCCTCGCGCTTGCAGGAGCTGATCTTCAACTCCATCGCCGAGGGCATTCATTGGATCGGGCGTGATGGCAAAATTATTTTTGAGAACCCCGCTGCCGCTGACCTGCTGGGTTGGGAAATCAAAGATCTCATCGGCCGCCCGGCGCACGAGACAATGCATCACAGCCATCCGGACGGCCGCCCGTTCCCCAAATGCGATTGCCCGATTTACCGGTGCCTGCGTACCGGGGTGCCGGAAACGGTGGAGGATGAAGTGTTTTGGCGGCGGGACGGAGCGGATTTGCCGGTGACCTACACCGTTTCGCCGGTCCGGGATCGGGCGGGCGAAATCATGGGCGCCGTGGTGGTGTTTTCCGATTCGACCCAGCGCCGCGCCGCGGAGAAGGCGTTGCGCGACGCCAAGGAAGCCGCTGAGGCCGCCAATCGCACCAAAAGTAATTTCCTGGCCAACATGAGCCACGAGATTCGCACCCCGATGAACGGCGTCATCGGCATGACCAGCCTCTTGCTCGATACGCCGCTCTCGGCCGAGCAGCGGGACTACACCGAAACGGTGCGCGCCAGCGGCGAGAACCTGCTCACGGTCATCAACGACATCCTGGACTTTTCCAAGATCGAAGCGGGCAAGCTCACGCTCGAGACGCGCGATTTCAACCTGCAAGAGGTAGTCGAAGGGACGCTCGACTTGCTCGCGGGGAATGCTCAAGCCAAGGGCATCGAACTCGTGGGTCTGACCGACCCGGCGGTGCCGATCCATTTGCGGGGCGATGACACGCGTTTGCGCCAGGTGCTGACCAACCTCCTGGGCAACGGGATCAAATTCACCGCCCAAGGTGAGGTTTCTCTCCTGGTGGAACTGCAAAGCCAAACCGAGTCGACCGCCGAACTCCGCTTCCGCATCCGCGACACCGGCATCGGGATTGCGCCGGGGGCGCAAAAGCTCCTCTTTCAGGCGTTCGCGCAAGCCGACGCTTCGACGACGCGCCGGTTTGGCGGCACCGGCCTCGGGCTGTCCATTTGCAAGCAGCTCATCGAGAACATGGGCGGAGAAATCGGCGTGCAAAGCGAGCCGGGGCAAGGGTCGACCTTCTGGTTCACGCTGCCGCTGCCAAAACAAGGCGGCCGAGAAGTGGCACGACCCGTGGACCACGTGCTCATCGGCGCCCGCGTTTTAATCGTCGATCCCCACACGACGAGCGCGCAGTTCCTCCAGCGGCAGCTTACCGCCTGGAAAATGTCCAGCGAGCACGTCGCCGGCGGCGTCCAGGCGCTCCAACAAATGCGGGCAGCGGCGGCGGCCGGCCGGCCATTTGCGCTCGGGATCATCGACATCGCCGCGGCAAAGATTGGCAGTGAGGGTCTCTCGCGCCTGATCAAGTCAGAAGCTGCCATCGCCTTGACGCGGCTGATTCTTCTGGCGCCCCGCGGCCAGCAGCTTTCCGAGGCGGAGATGCGGGCCGCCGGCATTGCCCAGACCCGGTTCAAGCCGGTGCAACAGTCGATGCTCTTTGACTGCCTGGCCACGGCGTTGGCGGAGGCGGCTGGGCCGGCCGACCCGGCGCCCGCGCCAGAACCGGTCCTTCGCCATGCGGAACGCATCCTTTTGGCCGAGGATAATCCGGTGAACCAAAGAGTGGCGCTCGGTCAACTGCGCAAGCTCGGCTACACCGCCGAGGCCGTGGGTACCGGCCGGGATGTTCTCCAGGCCCTGGCACGCGCGGATTATGACGTCGTCTTGATGGATTGCCAAATGCCGGACCTGGACGGTTACGCGACGACCCGTGCGATCCGGGCGTTGGCAGGAGAGCGCCGGCACACGTGGATCATCGCCATGACCGCGAACGCAATGAGCGGCGACCGGGAACAATGTCTGGCGGCCGGGATGAACGATTACGTCAGCAAACCGGTGCGCCAGGATGAGCTGGCCGCGGCGCTGGCGCGGGCGCAAGCAAACCGCCGCATCTAGGTCGTGTCGGTTGAGACCTACCAAAGGCGAGCCGCGTTCGCCGGATCAAGCGCCCACTTTTTCACACCAAGGGTTGCTGTGTGCAGCACCACCGTCTTACACAACCTCCGCGAACCGCTCGATACCCACGGCCCAGCCGGTTGCGGGGTCGATCTCGACGATGGCTCCGTGCAAACCCACCGGCCCGCGTGCGACGGGGAACGGCACCGGCAAACTCGTCACGAACCGGCCGATGATGGCGTCGATCTCGCGGCCCAAAATGGAATCCTCCGGGCCGCACATCCCCGCATCGCACAGGAACGCCGTGCCGCCGGGAAAGACCTGGTCGTCCGCCGTTTGCACGTGCGTGTGCGTGCCGACGACGGCGCTGACCCGGCCATCGAGAAAGCGTCCGAGCGCGACTTTTTCGCTGGTGGTCTCGGCGTGCACGTCGACGAAGATCACGGGCGTTTCTTCCCGCAGGCGGGCCACTTCCTGGTCCATCGCCCGGAACGGATTTTCCAGGCTGGGCGAGGTGAAAGTCCGGCCCTGGACGTTAACCACCGCTATTTTGCCCTTGGCGGTTTCGAGCACGATGGAGCCTGCCCCCGGAGTGCCGGGCGGGTAGTTGAGCGGGCGCAACAAACGCGGCTCCGTCTCGATGTAGGCGACGATTTCCTTCTGGTCCCAGATGTGGTCGCCACTCGTGATGACCGCGGCACCGGCCCGGAGCAAGTCGATGCTGATTCTCGGGGTGATCCCGCGCCCGTTGGCGCTGTTCTCGCCGTTGACGATGATGAAGTCGATGGCGCGCTGTTCCCGGATGCGAGACAACGATTCGATGACGGCGCGGCGGCCGGGTTCGCCGACGATATCGCCCAGGAACAGTATTTTGATCATGGCTTTCGGCCCGAACTTAGGCGAGCTAAGCCACTAGCGGAATGTTTTTAGAACGACAGCGCCGGTTTGCCGCCTGGATGCTTGGGCTGACCGCGGCGTTGAGCTTCCCCTGGGAACACGGCTGGGCCTCGAATTTGAGCCCGCTGGCGACGGAACCGGATTGGCGGCAGCTCAACGTCTACCAGGGCACCATCTCGCGGGAGGAGTTCGCCGATCTGCTCACTCGCGTCTATGCGCCGCACGGCGGTTGGCAGCCGTACATCCGCCTGGACCCAGGGGCGGCCGTGATCCGGAAATCGAACGTGCCGCTCGATGACCTTTACACGCTGCGGTTCGTTCCGGCGGGCAGCCCCGCGGATGCCCGTCCGGACGCTTATTGGCGGCCGCGCGCGGCCATCGCGCCGGTGGCGCCGCCGGAAC
>CAXUFU010000040.1:0-8032 GCA_964250275.1 uncultured Chthoniobacterales bacterium
GGCGGGGGGGGCGGGGCCCCCGGCCGGGGGGGGGCGCCCCCCGCCCCCCCCCCCCCCCCCCCTACAACCGGAACTTACCGGCGACGTATGAAGCAAGACTGTGGCCGGCAAATGCTCCGGCTGTAGCGGCGGTCTATGACCGTCGACGCTGCGCCTTGGGCACGGCATCGACGGTCATAGACCGCCCCTACAAAGGTACGAGGTTTTTAAATCTGCTCTGACGGCGGTTACCGCTTAGGTGAACGCGCTCTACCGCCGCGCCTCGGCCAGGCAGCTCGAGCAGCTCTCCGACACGGGCGAGACGCCGGTCCGCTCCCGCAAGAAGCTCTCGATCGGCTGCCACACCGTCAGACCGTCTCGCGCGCGTTTGCAGGTGGGGCAAATGCAGATCGCGCCGCTGGCGACATCCGGCGCAAACTGATCCAGCGCTCCGCGCAGTTGCCCGATGTGCTCGGCCAGCTTGCGCTCCAGGCCGACGACCCGCCGGCCGACCGCGAGCCGCGCGCGCAGTTCGTCCACGTCGTAGGGCTTGGCCACAAAATCGTCCGCACCGGCTTCCAAGCCGCTGGCGACCGCGTTGTTGCCGGTGACCAGAATGAGGTAGATGTACGGACGCGGCGCCGGATTGCCGCGCACGCGCCGGCAGATTTCCACGCCTTCCAAGCCCGGCATCATCCAATCGATCAGTGCCATGGACGGCGCGTTATCACCCTCGAGGATGGTGACGGCTTCGAGCCCATCCCGGCAAGCCACGACGTTATAGCCCCACATCTTCAGAAAGTGCCCCAGCAACTCACGCGGCCGGTCGTCATCGTCGGCGACCAGAATACGGTAGGGATTGAAGTTAGCCATCACACGAGCGGCAGGACGAATTACTTCGTTGGCGCAACCGGTTCCAGCCGTCCCGGAAACGTCAATTCCGCGACGCCCGATTTGTCGAGCTCCCCCAGCCCGAGCGCGATCATGCGGTCGTACTGGGCCTTGGTGGCCGCGGCCAGCGGCAGCGTTAGATGATGCTCCTGCGCCAGCGCCAGGGCGATGCCGCTGTCTTTGGCGGCGTGGGCGGCGGAGAAAAAGCAGGCATGATCGCGGTTTTGCATGTCCTCGCCGTCCGTGGCGAGCACGCGCGAGTTCGCTCCGGTGGCGGCGAAAACCTCCCGCAGCAGCGTCAGGTCCAGCCCGAGCGCCGCACCCAGCCCGAGACCTTCCGCCAGGCCGGCGGTGTTGATGTTCATGACCATATTCACCAGCGCCTTGACCTGCGCGGCGGCGCCCGCCCCGCCGATCAGCCGTACCTCGGAGCCCAGCGCCGCCAGGACCGGCTGGGCACGGGCAAACGCCTCCGGTTGGCCGCCGCACATAAGGTAGAGACTGCCTTCCCGCGCCTGGGTAATGCTCGAGGCCATGCACGCCTCCAGCGACTGCGCACCGACCAGTTCCGCGAGTGATTGCACCGCATGATGGATGGCGGGGGAGACCGTGGCGCAATTGATGAAGAGCCGGCCGCGGGCCGCCGCGGGCGCAAGGAGTGAATCGGCGCTGCCGGCGTCGAAGATGGCGCGCATGGCGTCATCGTCCGAGACCACAGTAATAATGATCGCCGCACCCGCGGTGACGTCGCGCAAGCTGGTCACATGGGCCGCGCCGAGTTCGGCTGCCAGGTCGGCGGCGGCGGTCGGGTTGCTATCGTAAAGGGCGGTGAGTTGGAAGCCGCGCTCGTGCAAACGGCGCGCCATGTTCGCTCCCATGCGCCCGACGCCGACGAAACCAACTGTATTTTCCGCTGGCACTGGGATTGCGTTCATGCGCCATCATCCTCCAACGGCATGGACGCCGCAAAGATTTCATCTCCCCAAGGGGGCGGGCTCTCCGAGCCGTCCCATTTGTTTTCCGCAGGCGCTTTCCTCGAGGATAGACTTATCAAACAGCATGGGACGGCTCTCCGGAGAGCCCGCCCCTACCTTTGTTTGCATGCCGCCAAACGGCGGCTACACCTCAACTTGGTCCGCGCAGATCATCATGGGCAAAAGAACAGGCTGAAGTCGAGTCACTCCTCTGCGCCGACCACCGCCACGATGACGGCACGCCGGTGGGCCGCGCGGCGATGCTCGAAAACGAAAATCCCCTGCCAGGTGCCAAGCGCCAGACGTCCCCGGACGATCGGGATGCACTCGCTGGTGCGCGTGAGCACCATGCGCAGGTGCGAGGTCGAGTCGTCCCGCCCTTCGGCGGTGTGGACGTAGTCGCCCGCGTCTTCGGGCGCGAGGCGCTCAAAAAACGCGTGCAGATCAGCCCGGGCGCTGGCATCGGCGTTTTCGTAGATGACCAAGCTCGCGCTCGTGTGCTGGATGAAGACGGTCGCGGTGCCTGTTCGTACGCCGCTTTCGCGCACGATCCGCGCCACCTGCTCGGTGATCTCGTAGGTGCCCTTGCCACGAGTGGCGACCTCGCAGGTGCCGGTGTGCGCCTTCATTGCCGCTACTTGCTCGCTGCCGTACCGGCTTGGGCCAGGATCTCGCGCAAGATGTCTTCGCTCGTGGTCCCCTCCGCCTCGCCTTCGAAATTCAGGATGATGCGGTGGCGCAAAGCCGGCAGCGCAGCCTTCGCGATGTCCGCGCGGGAGACGTGATAACGCTGGTCGAGCAACGCGTAAATCTTGCCCGCCAAAATCAGCGCCTGCACGCCGCGGGGGCTGGCGCCATAGCGGACGAACTTGCGCGCCAGGGGCGAGGCCGCGGCGTTATCGCCGTGTGTCGCCAATACCAGGTGGATGGCGTACGCCTGGATTTCCCGCGTCATCGGCACGTCGCGCACGACCTGGCGCATGGCCACAATATCCGCGGCGTCGAGCACCCGAGCGATCCGCGGGGCGCCGGCTTCAGTGGTGCGGTCCAGGATGGTGTGCAGATCTTCGGCGGTAGGGTAGGTGACCCGAAGTTTGAAAAGGAAGCGGTCGAGCTGGGCTTCCGGTAACGGATAGGTCCCCTCCATCTCCAGGGGATTTTGCGTCGCCAGCACCATGAATGGTTCGTCCACGGTGTAGGTCGCGCCGGCGACGGTGACGTGTTTTTCCTGCATCGCCTCCAGCAGCGCGCTCTGGGTTTTGGGCGTGGCGCGGTTGATTTCATCCGCCAGGAGGATATTGGCGAAAACGGGGCCGGGCTGAAACTGGAAGCGTTTCCGGCCCGTCTCGTCCTCCATGATCATGTTCGTGCCGATGATGTCCGCAGGCATCAAGTCGGGCGTGAACTGCACGCGCGAGAACTTCAGATTGACCGCATCCGCCAAGGTCCGCACCAGCATGGTCTTGCCCAACCCGGGCACGCCTTCGAGCAGGACGTGGCCGGCGGCGAAAAACGCCACCAGGACGGCTTCGATGATCTCGGCCTGGCCGACGATCATGCGCCGGAGTTCGTCCCGGACGCGGGCAAATTGCGTCCGGAAAAGCTCGGCCTGCTGGGCGGCATCATCGGCGGCGTTGTCGGTAGTCATGCGGGCGGTGGTCAGGGCCGGATGTTGTCGAAGTAGCGGCCGATAAAGAAGCGGGAGCCGAGCGGAATGTCTTCCTGCTCGACCGCGTCCTGCGCGGCCGGCGCCATGGCATTGTAGAGGTCGCGATACTGGGCGCTGGCCTTCGAACGATCGCCGTTCGCGCCGACGAGTTGCTGCAACGATTGGCCGTCTCCCAGCATGCCCTCCAGGCGCGTGGCGGAGCCGCCGTGTTGCGCCTCGGGCGCCGGTTGCGCGGAGAAAATCTTGCCGCCGGCGCCCTCTTCGTGGCCGGTACCGGGCAGCCCGGACGGTGTGTTCCCGGCTTTCGCGTCATCCGACTGCTTCGCAAACGATTCTACCAGGGCCAGCGACGGCACACCGCCTTCGCCTTCCTGAGGCGAAGCGGCGGGATTGCCGCCCCCGGGCTGCGGCAGTCTCTCCTTCATGTTTTCGAGGGCGTTGAGCAGGTTTTGCAAATCGTTCTGCGTCATCTGGCGGGGCGACGCGCCCGCGCCGCCGGAGGCGTTGGCCCCCTGGCTGCCGGCGTTCTGGCCGAGCTGCTTGAGCAGGTCAGCCAGGCGTTGCAGCGCTTGCTCGCTGAGCTTAGTCTCGCCCGCCTGCGCGGCTTGCGCGGCCTGCTGCATTTGCTGCGCGACCTGGCTTTTTTCCCCCGCGGAGAGTTTGGCGGCTTGTTCCTGCAGCGATTGCGCGAGTTGCCCGAGCGCCTGGGCGGCGTTGCCCTGTTTGTCGAGCTGCTGCAAGAGTTGTTCGAGCTGGGCGGCGGCTTGTTCCAGTTTGCCGGTTTGCAGCGACCTGGCGGCATCCTGGGTCTGCGGATTGGCCGCGAGCGCGGCGCTCAAAGCGGCGAGTTCGGCGGGAGAAGCTTTCTGCGCCACGGCGGCCTGCTTCATCGCGGTCAGCATGGCCTGGAGCGACGATAGCTCGCCCATGGCACCTTTGAGTTTATCGGCCGCGCTCTCGCCGGCGCTGTCTTTGAGGCGCTGCGCGCTCTTTTTCAGTTCGGCGGCCAAGCGGTCCAAGTCTGGCGTCTTGGCGGATGACGCGTCGGCCGGCCGGAGTTTTGCGGCCATCGCTTCCAAGTCTGCCGCCCGCCGGGCGAGGGCGGCATCGAGCACAGAATCGGCCGGCGGCTGCCCGAGGCGCAAGGACGCGTGCCAGCAGAGCAACGCCAGCGCGAGCGCCGGCACGGCAAAAAAGCGGGCGGCGCGCGGGAGCCGGATCGGCGTCCGGCGGCGGATGGGGAAGCGCTCGATGAAGCGCGTGCATTCGGCAAGCGTGAGTTCCTCGAACGGCGAACGCGTGGTGCGGTGCGAGAAGTCGAGCGCGGTGTGAAAGCGGTCGTGGGTCTGCCCCCGCGTGTCGAGAGTCTTGGCGGTATGGGCGAGGTTGCTCCAGCCCGCCCCTGTCCCGAGCAAAGCCGCCAGTACCGCCGCCGCCAGGGCGACGCAGAGCCACCAAAGCTGGAAGGGAGCACCGCCGCGCAGGAGGAAGTTGAGCGCCCCGCCGGCTAATAGGGCGGCTTCCGCGGCCAGGATGCAGGCGCAGAGCCAATCGACGAAGCGCTGGGCCAGGAGCCGTTGCCGGGCCAGGGAAAGCTGGCGCTCGAGCGGCGGCGAAGAGCGGGCGATCATCAGGCCAGGCATTATAAAGAGATCGTCCGGTGGCGCAAACCAGCGCTCCATTGGTGCTGGGAACCGCCCGCCCTACAACCGGAACTTACCGGCTACGCAAAGGGCAAGTGGCTACAGTCTTTCTTACTCTGCTTTAGATAACCAGGACTGGCTCGACCAGGACGATCCTTAACCGAGGGCGAGAAAGCGTTGATCGAAGCCCGGATTGAAGCGGACCGGAGCCATCCAGCGAGTGGCGTGCCGTGGGAGGAGTTTCCAGAGCGGCTCCGGCCGCGCCTTGGCGAATGAGCTTCCATTTGCTGGTTCGGCCGGAGGTAGATGCCGACCTGATGGAAGCCGAAGCGTGGTATGCCGAGTTTAAGGCGTGCAACCCCTCACGCGTCTCCAGCGAGCAACTCTAACGCGGCTTCTAGCACAGCCTCCCGGGGAATGCTGGCAAACCCGCGCTGCCAGTAGGCTTGCTTGGACTCAAAGCGCCGGCGCACCGTCGGCGGCGTGTGCACCGCCCGGACGCTACCGCCCAGAGACCGCCAGCGCGTTGGTCCGTAGGCGGGTTCCAGCCGGCCAAAGAGTTCCACCGTCGGACAACCGACGGCGGCGGCGAGATGCGTCGTCCCGGTGTTGCGGCTGACCAATAGCGCGGCAGAGCGCAACAGCCAGCCCAATTCCGCCAGGTTCAAACACCCCGCCAAATCGACCACCCGCTCTCCCAGGCCGGCGAGCAGCGAGCGGAGCGCCTGCACGGACGGATCATCCGCCCGCTCGCCCAGCAACACGATGCGCTCATAACGGCCGCGCAATGCACCCGCCAGCCACGCGAAATCCTCCGCCGGCCAGCGGTGAGTCAGCGAGTACGCCGTAGGGTTGAGCACGACGTACCGCACGCCGGCGAGACGCCCGCCCAGCTTTGCCTGCAAAGAGTCTCGCCAGCGTTCGGCCAAATGCACGCTCGGACGCAGCTCGTCCGGCGGGGGCGCCTGGATGCCGAGGCGGGCGAGCAAAGCGAAGTTGTGCTGCGCCTCGTGCTGCCGGCCTTGGTGACGGAGATCACGCCCGGATTCCGTCAGCGTCCAATCAAGCAGCCACGAACTGCGGTAACCGATCCGCCGCGGCACAGCGGCGCGCCATCCGGCGAGCTGGCAAAGCCGGTCCGGATGCAAATGCACGAGCGCCGTGGCGTCTTGCGCCCGCAACGCTGCCGCCAAACCGCCGAGCGCCTCCCGGAAACCGCCGCGCGCCGCGTTCGGCAGCGCCAGGAAGCCGTCCAGCAAAGGATGATCCTCCAGCAGCGGGCGCATCACCTCGCGCGCCAGGAAAACGATCGGCTCGCCCGGCCGTTGCCGGTGCAGCGGCGGCAGGCAAGCGGTGGCGATGAGCACGTCGCCGACACGATCTGGGCGCGAGAGAATGATCCGGGACAAGCGGGTACAGGTGGCGGGTTGAAACCCGGCGGCACAGTTTCAGGCCCCGGCTAATTGAGCGAGAACTTCCATCGCGTAGTCATCCCAGGTCTTGAGCTTGCGCTGGGTGGCCTCCAGCGCCAGTTGACGGCGCAGCGCCGAGTTGCCGGCGAGTTCCAGCATGGCGCCGGCCAGCGCTTTAGCGTCGCGGACGTCGACCGTCAGGCAGCCCCCGCCGCGCGCGTTTTCCGCCATCACGCCGAAGTTGGCGCACAGGCAGGGCCGGCCGAACCACAGGCTCTCGATCACCGGCAGCCCGAAACCCTCCAGCACGGAGGGATAGACCGTGAACTGGCATTCCGCGAAAAGCTGGCGCAAGAGGCTGTGTTCGATCTTCTCGTGCCAACGCAAGCCGGGGCAGCGCTCCATGGTCGACCGCACCGCATCCACGATGTCCTGGCTGCCGATGTACGAAGCGCCAACCAGCTCCAATTCCAGGCGCAAATCTGGGCGGAGCGCGGTGGCGAGTTCATAGGCTCTGAGCAGCGTGCGATGATTCTTGCGCGGTTCCAGGGTGGACACGCACAGGATGCGCACGGGCTCTCCGGGCGCGGGTTCCGCGGCTAAATGTTGCTCGCGCGGGATGCCCGGCAAATCGCACGCCAGGGTGCAGGTGCGCACCCGCGGGCCGGTCCGCTTTTCCCGGGCCATAAATTCGCGCCAGCCGTCGGCGGACGCCTTCGAGTTCGGCAGGATGAGCTCGGCGTGGCTGAGCGCGCGCATGTATTCGGCGTGATCCGCCGGCAGATCGGGCGGGACAAACTCCGGGTGGGTAATCGGGATGGCGTCGTGCAAGATGGCGGCCACCCGCGCGCCATGCCGGTGCGCGTAGGCGACCAGATCGGCGGCGCGGCCGCGGTACATCAGCTCCGGCAGCAGCACCCACGCGCCGCGCAGGGCGCGCTGATGGCGCGGATGACGGTGGACGGGCGTCTGGTGCAGCCGACGGCCGCCAAAAAGCCACGGCAACCACGCCAGCGGCGTCCACAAAAGCGAGAGCGGCGTCCCGGGCGGATCGCGCAAGGGCTCTGCGCCCAGCCCGGCGGAATACTCCGGCGGCAGCGGGCGCAACTGCCGCGCGTTCGCCTTCCAGACGACCAGCCGCACCGGTGCGCCCTGGGCGCCGAAGGCCGCGGCCAGGCTGCGCACCACGGTCTGGATGCCCGAGCGCCCCGGGTTGCGCACGGTATCGCCTACAACCATGAAAATCGGCGGCGGCTCCGGGGTTTTCATTCCTTGGGCGGGGCGAAAAGCGCCCAATCCTTGCTGCTGGGATGGGCCGCGCCGTTTTCGGCCGCGCCGGCGCCGGCCGGCAAGCGCGGAGGGGGGCCGATGGCCGCCGGGCGCGGAGTGGTCGTCTGGACCACCGCACGGCAGATCCGGCCGAAATTGTAGCGCCACGGCCGGGCCAGATGCTTGCGCAGGTAG